>NZ_JALQDI010000039.1:0-237883 GCF_023631305.1 Caballeronia sp. INML3B | reverse complement strand
ACCCCGCCCCCCCCCCCCCACCCCCCCCCCCCACCCCCCCCCCCCCCCCCCCCCCCCCCCCCCCCCCCCCACCCCCCCCCCCCCCCCCCCCCCCCCCCCCCCCACCCACCCCCCCCCCCCCCCCCCCCCCCCCCCCCCCCCCCCCCCCCCCCCCCCCCCCCCCCCCCCCCCCCCGCACTGAGCGCATCGTCAGGTCACCTGCAGCGGCTCGACGTGCCAGATGTCGCGCGCATATTCCGCGATCGTGCGATCCGACGAGAAGATGCCCATGCCCGCCACATTCTCGATCGCGCTTTTCGTCCAGGCTTCCTTGTCGCGGAACTTCAGATCGACTTCGGTTTGCGTCTTGTCGAAGCTGTCGAAATCGGCGAGCACCATGTAGTGATCGCCCCAATCCACGAGCGTGTGGAAGATGTCGTAGAAACGATGCGGCTCTTCCGGCGAAAAATGCCCGAGGCGGATCTGGTCGAGCGCGAGCTTCAGTTCCGGGTTCTCCTCGTAGATCTGCCGCGGCCGATACCCCGCTGCGCGCAGCGATTCGATCTCATCGGTCGTGTTGCCGAAGATGAAGATGTTCTCGCGCCCGACCGCGTCGCAGATTTCGATGTTCGCGCCATCGAGCGTGCCGATGGTCAGCGCGCCGTTCAACGCGAGCTTCATGTTACCGGTACCCGATGCCTCGGTGCCCGCCATCGAAATCTGTTCGGACAGATCGGCCGCCGGAATGATGAGCTCGGCCACGCTCACCCCGTAGTTCGGAATGAAGCCGACCTTGAGCCGGTCGCCCACGAGGGGGTCCGCGTTGATTCGCTTCGAGACATCGTTGATGAGCTTGATGATGTTCTTCGCCATCTTGTATGCGGATGCCGCCTTGCCCGCGAACATCACGACGCGCGGCGTCCAGTCCTTCTCCGGATTCTCGCGGATGCGGTTGTAGCGCACGATCACGTACAGGATGTTGAGCAGTTGCCGCTTGTACTCGTGAATGCGCTTCACCTGCAAGTCGAACAACGCTTCCGGATTGATGATCGCGTTGGCGTCGCGCTTCGCGCGTTCCACCAGGCGGAGCTTGCTGGCGAACTTCGCGTCGTGGAAGGCCTTGCAGAACTCCGGATCGTCACGCCATTCGCGCAGACGGCCGAGCTCGAAGAGATCGGTGCGCCAGCGCGGCCCCAGCCGCTTGTCGATCAGCGAAGACAGCGACGGACTCGCCTGCGCAAGCCAGCGTCGCGGCGTGACGCCGTTCGTTACGTTGGTAAAGCGCTCGGGATACATGCGCGCAAAGTCGGAGAAGATGTTCTGCACCATCAGTTGCGAGTGCAGCTTCGACACCCCATTCACCTTGTGGCTCGCGACGATCGCGAGATGCGCCATGCGCACGCGCCGCTGACCATACTCGTCGACGAGCGAGATGCGCCGAATCAGATCGACATCGCGTCCGAACTTCTCGGTGACCTGCTTCAGGAACTGCGCGTTGATCTCGAAGATGATCTCCAGATGCCGCGGCAGCAAACGCGCGAGCATCTCGACGTCCCACGTTTCGAGCGCCTCGGGCATCAGCGTGTGGTTCGTGTAAGAGAACATTTGCTGAATGAGCTTCCACGCCTTGTCCCACGGCAGATGATGCCTGTCCACGAGAAGACGCATCAGTTCGGGAATCGCGAGGACCGGGTGCGTGTCGTTCAGATGCACCGCGACCTTTTCCGCGAGCCGCCCGAAGTGCGTGTGCGTGCGCTGATAGCGGCGAATCAGATCCTGCATCGTCGCGGAGACGAAGAAGTACTCCTGACGCAGGCGCAGCTCGCGGCCAGCCTGCGTCGAGTCATCCGGATACAGCAGCCGCGAGACGTGCTCCGACGTGTTCTTCGCCTCCACCGCGCGGCGATAGTCGCCCTGATTGAACGCCGACAGGTCGAACTCATCGGTCGCGCGGGCGGACCACAGGCGCAGCGTATTCGTTGCGGTGGTCGCGAAGCCCGGGATGACCGTATCGTAGGCCATCGCATTCACGTGCTCGGTGTCGATCCAGTCGGTGCGATCGTCGTGCTGCACCGTGCGGCCGCCGAAATGCACGGTGTACACGACTTCGGGCCGCGGAAACTCCCACGGATTGCCCGCGCGCAGCCAGTAATCGGGCATCTCGACCTGATTGCCGTCGACGATCGTCTGGCGGAACATGCCGTATTCGTAACGGATGCCGTAGCCGAAGCCCGGCACGCCGACGGTCGCCATCGAATCGAGAAAGCAGGCCGCGAGACGGCCGAGGCCGCCGTTGCCGAGCGCGGCGTCCGGCTCCAGGTCCTCGAGCGCCGCGAGATCGACGCCGAGCCCGGCCAGCGCATCGCGCACCTCGTCGTAGATGCCGAGCGCGAGCAGCGCATTGCTGAAAGTTCTGCCGATGAGAAACTCCATCGACAGGTAGTAGACGCGTTTCACGTCCTGTTCGTACTGCAGCCGCGTGGTGCGCATCCAGCGTGCGACGAGACGATCGCGCACCGCCAGTTCGGCGGCATGGAGCCAGTCGCGCGGCTGCGCGGTGACCGCATCTTTGCCTACGCCGTACATCAGGCGGTTCGAGATGGAGCGCCTGAGCGCATCGACAGTGCTGTTGAGCTGGTCGAATTCCAGGTCGACGGATGTCATCGGAACCTCCGGTATTTGCGACATATGCAACGACCGCGAAAGCATGACGAGAGTTCACGCCGAGTGCCCCATATTGGCGCGCTGATCCGGTCGAGCGGGTGCGGACGTGCCTGAATGTGCAGGTTACGCCAGTTTTGTTTTTTTTGGTATGACGAGGCGGAAACGGAGGCGAGGCCCGCGAATTGCTTGCAACAACGGCGAACCTGACATGACAAGGCGATTTATTTCGGATTCCAGATGTTTTTTTTGAGCGATCAGCGGCGCGGTGCGCGAGCGGCGATCAGCAGAAGCGCCGCGAGCGATACGGCCAGCAGAATCAGCGAGAGCGCCGACGCAGGCAGATAGTAACCGCGATTGACCTGACCCACGACGACGATCGGCACGGTCGCGAATCCCGGCGGATAGACGGTGAGCGTCGCGCCCAGCTCACCGAGCGAGAGCGCGAAGCCGAGCGCGAGGCTCGCGCGGATCGCGGGCACGAGTTGCGGCAATACCACGCGCACGAGCACCATTCGCGGCGGTGCGCCGAGACTTGCGGCGGCCTCGCGCAAGATCGTGAGCTCGGGACGCAGCGCGGCGGCCGCGCAGCGATAGCAGAACGGCAGCACGAGCGCGAGCTGCACCAGTACGACGATGGCGGCCGATCCGGACAAATCGAGCGGACGCTTGTGATACGCGATCAACACCGCGAGCCCGAGCACGACGCTCGGCACGCCGCTGCCCATCATCGCGACGGCATCGACGAGCGCGCCGAGGCCGCGCCGGTCGCGCCCTTCCAGCGCGAGCGCGAGCCACAAACCGAGCGCCGTGCCGATGAACGCGACGCCCACGCCGACTCCGAGACTCGTGCTCAACGCATCGAGATCGCTCGATGAAAGCCGCGCGAACCAGCGTGTGCTGACGCCATCCGGCAAGATCGTTCCCGACCAGTGCGACGCGACGCTCGACAAGGCAACGACGACCACCGGCAACACGAACAGCCAGAAGCACAGCAGCGCGACGAAGCCCGTGATCGCGAGGCGCAGGCACGCGCCGGGCGTGAATCGCGATGAACCCGAAAGCTGCATGTCAGCGGACTCCTGCGCGCCGGTTGACGCGCCTGTATAGCGCATAGAGCGATAGCGACATCAGCAGCATCACGACCGAGCCCGCGGCCGCGGTGGGAAGATCGAGATCGACGGTTGCCGCGCTGTAGATCGCGATCGGCAAGGTGATCAGATGCGCGCTGCCGAGCACGAGCAGAATGCCGAATTCGTTCAGCGTGAGAAGGAAGCAGAGAATCGTGCCGGCGGCGATGCCCGGCCACGCGAGCGGCAACACGACCTTCGTCGCGACCATCCAGCCACCGGCGCCGAGGCTCCTCGCCGCCTCGACGAGCCGCATGTCGAGCGTCGCATACGATGCAAGCGTCGGGCGCACGACGAACGGCGCATAGAACACGACTTCCGCGAGAATCACGCCGCCGATGCCGAAGAGGAAATCGAGCGGCGTCGCATCGAGCGAAAAGAGCCGCTGCAAGCCGATGCTGACGGACCCTTGCGAACCGTAAAGAAAGATCAGCGTGAACGCGACCAGAAACGACGGAAACGCGACGAACAACTCGAGAAAGCGCGTAAGCAAACGCGCGCCCGCGAACGGTCTGAAGAACAACATCGACGCGATCGCGACGCCGAGCAAAGAAGCGATGCTCGCGCTCGCGAAGAGAATGCCGAGCGTCGTGCCGATCATGCCGCGCGTTTCCGTATTGCCGAAGAACGCGGTGTACGCGTGCAGCGTGAAACCATGCGTGCCGGTCACGCTGAGCATCACGAGTCGCGCGAGCGGATAGACGACGAGCGGCCCGAGCACGAACACGAGTATGAAGAGCAGATGCCATTGCCCTTTGCGCTCGCGGCGTTTCGCGTGCGCGGCATGCGCGGCGAATTGCGCGCAGAGATCTGCGTCCGTGATGCCGCCTTCGTCGCGCACGGCGCTGTCAGGAACGAACAAGGACGACATCGTCAGCCTCGAAGCGAAGGGACACGCGCGTGCCTTTCTCGGGCATGCGTGCATGGCCGCGTTGCGTCGTCACGAGCACGGGTTCGCCCGGCGACGCATCGAGCGCGACCGTAATGGAAAGCGCCGCGCCATACCATTCGACGGACGCGATGGTGCCATGCAACGGACCTTCGCCCAGCGTGACGATCGTGAAGCGCTCGGGACGAATGCACGCGAGGCGCTCGCGCTCGTCGTGCCGCGCATCGCCGACGGGATACACCACGCGCGGCGGCAGCAGATTCGCCGCGCCGAGATAGCGCGCGACGAACGCATCGTTGGGCGCGTCGTATAGTTCGCGCGGCGCGCCGAGTTGCGCGATGCGGCCATCGCGCATCAGGAGCGTGCGATCGGAGAGCACGAGGGCATCGTCCTGATCGTGCGTCACGCAGACGATCGTCAGATTCGGCAAGCGCTCATGCAAGGCCTTCAGTTCGCTGCGCACCGAGGCGCGTAAGTTTGCATCGAGCGCGGAAAGCGGTTCGTCGAGCAGCAGCACATCCGGTTCGATGACGAGCGCGCGCGCCAGCGCAACGCGCTGCTGCATGCCGCCGGAAAGCTGCGCGGGCATGATGTGGCCGGCATCGGAAAGCTGCACGAGCTTGAGTGCATCGGCGACGCGCCTTGCGACCTCGCCCGTCTTCAGCTTGCGTGCGCGCAGCCCGAACGCGACGTTGTCGAACACGGACAGATGTGGAAAGAGCGCATAGCTCTGGAACAGCAGCCCGAGATTGCGCTGATGCGGCGGCGCGTGCGTGAGATCGCGACCCGCGATGGCGAGCGTGCCCGCCAGTGCATCGGCCTTGACGAAGCCCGCGATGAAGCGCAGCAGCGTGGTCTTGCCGCAGCCGCTTCGGCCGAGCACGGTGAGGAATTCGCCGCGACCGATGCGCAGCGAGAGATCGTCGAGCACGGTGCGGGTACCGAAGCGCACCGTCAGACGATCGATGTGCACACCCGGCGTCGCGTGAACGCCGGACACTTCTTTGGGCAGAGCGCTCACTTTACGACTTCGGCTTGACGACTTCGGTCTGCTTGCCCGTATTGCCGATGACCTCGGTCTTCCAGCGCTCGGTCCAGCCGGCCTTCTTCCGCATGACTTCGTTCCAGTCGACGGAAATCAGCTTCACGCCCGAGATCGCCTGCCTGACGGCCTCGCCGTTCTTGCCGGCGAGCGGCACGTCGGTGCGGCCCGGAATGCCGTAAATATCGGGCACTCTCGACTGGACGTCCGACGACATCAGATAGTCGATCAGCTTCTTGCCCGCCGCCTGATTCGGACCGCTCTTGATGAGGCCGATCGCATACGGCAACTGGAAGGTGGTCGGCGCTTCGCCGGCCTTGTGCGACAGGAAGAGCGGCTTGATCGAGAGGCCGCCGTTCGCGGCGTCGTCGAGGTCCATCTGCAGATCGCCGTTGGCGAACGCGATCTCGTTACGCGAGAGCAGCACGTCGAGATAGCCCGTGCCTTTCGTATGGAACTTCGCGCTCTGCTCGAGCGATTTGAGGTAGTCGAACGCCTTGTCCTCGCCCATCAGCGCGGAGGTCAGGATGATGACGGCCATGCCGTCGCCTGCCGTCGCCGGATTGGAATATGCGATCTTGCCCGAGTAGCTCGGATGCAGCAGATCGGCGAAGGTCTTCGGTGCGGCCTTCGTGACTTCCGGATTGATCGCGAACGAAAAGTAGTTGTTGACGAACGTGGCCCATGCGCCGTCCTGCGCCTTGGCGATGGCGGGCACGTTCTTGTAGTTCACGCTCTGATAGGGCTGCAGCAGGCCGCCTTGCTGCGCCTGCTGGATGAACGGCGGCAGCGTGACGAGCACGTCGGCCTTGGGCGAATCCTTCTCGACGGTCGCGCGATTGACCACTTCGCCGCTGCCCGCCGTGACGATGTTGACCTTCACGCCTTCCTTCTTTTCGAATGCGGGAAGCACGTCCTTGTAGAGATTCTCGAGACCATCGGCGGTGTACAGGACGACGGCGTCGGTGGCGTGGGCGGGCATCGCGGCAAACAGGGTGATGGCGGCGAACGCCGGCAGCACGTGGCGCGCGAAGCGGAAATCGCGGGTCATTTATGGTGTCTCTTGTCGGGGTGGTGGATGGGCGGTGGCGACCTTCAACCGCCAAGCATTGCAGAGGTCTGTGACATCGATGTGAACCGGGTTTGGTTGTTTTGCCCGCCCAAAGCAATGCATTCTTTCCGCAGGGTAAGCAATCCACGAGTACCTGTCCGCTAGACTATCTGGCTTCGCACGAAGCTCCGGACAAGGCACGAAGATGTACAAAAAAGGCGTAGTGATCGAAATCCAGTTCCCTCCCGATCGCTTGAACGACGCTGCGGGCGATCCGTACTGGATCGATCTCACCCTCGACGAAGCAAAGCGGTTGCATGCGCAACTATCGCGCCGCTTCGAGGGCGATGCACGCGCGAATCAGCCGCTCGACACCTTCGCAATCGAATGACGCGCCCGCACCGGCGAGTGCACGGTTGAACAAGACGACTGCGGGCATCCGCACCGATACTGCGGCATCTCATCTTGCCGCATGCCTCACATGGTTTCGATCCTCGCCGCTCCCGTCTTCGTGTTTCTCTGGTCGACCGGCTTCATCGTCGCACGGGCGATCACGCCTTACGTCGATCCGAATCTGTATCTGCTCGCGCGCTTCGCCGGCACGACGCTGTTGTTTCTCGTGATCGCCGTCATCACGCGGGCGCCCTGGCCGAAGGGCCGCGACATCGGCCGGCACCTCGTCGCTGGCGCGCTCCTGCAAGGGGTCTATCTCGGCGCGGGCTACTGGGCCGTCGCAGAGGGGCTGGGCGCGGGCGTCATGGCGCTGCTCGGCGCGCTGCAACCGCTCCTGACGGCCGCCGTCGCCGCGCGGCTCTTCGGTGAACGGCTCTCGCCACGCGCATGGGGCGGCCTCGCGTTGGGCCTCGCGGGCGTCGCGCTCGTACTCGCGCCGAAGATCGCGGCGAGCGGCGCGCACGTCCAACATGCAGCAAGCGGGCATGCCTCGCAGTGGATCATCGTGTCGATCGCGCTGCTCTCCGTCGTCGCCATCACCGCGGGCACGCTGTACCAGAAGACCTCCCTCGCACGCGCCGATATCCGCAGCGCCAGCGCGCTGCAGAACGCCGGCGCGGCGATCGTCGCGCTGGTGCTGGTCATGGCGCTCGGGGAGCATCGCTTCATTCCGTCGATGACGACGTGGCTCTCGCTCGCATGGGGCATCGCGATGCTCTCGGGCGTCGCGACGACGCTGCTCGTATGGATGGTCCGGCGCGGCGACGCATCGCGCGCGACCGCCCTGCTCTTTCTCGCGCCGCCACTCGCCGCACTCGAAAGCTTTCTCGCGTTCGGCGAGACGCTCGACGCCGTGCAACTCGCGGGCTTTGGCGTCGCGCTTGCGGGCGTGCTGCTCGCGCGCGCGAGATAGCCGCCTCGGGGTCTTTCTCGCGCGGTTCTATCCGCGCTTGCTCGCGCGCTCGAAACAGGCGCGCGGCTCAATCGACCGTGTTCGCGCCCGCCGGAATGTGCTCGCGCACCGCCTTCCCCGGGCCCGGCGACCACGCCGGCCGCGTTTTCCTTCCCGTATCGACGACAACGAGATAGTGGCCCGCCCAAGGCGTCGTCTTGCGCGTGGCCTTCAGGACCCACATGGACTCGCCTTCGGATGCGCGTGCCTCGTATTGCGCGTCGAGAATGCCGTAATGATCGATGAACGTGTTGAGCGTCGACGGAATGCGCACACACCCCTTCGAATGCCGCATGCCGAGCAGCGGCTCCAGTTTCTCCGGATCGGTGGCGTGCATCTGGAAGCGCATCGGCGACTTGCCGCCCTTGCCCCAGCCGCGCTCGCCCTCGGCCCAGCCGAAATCGTAGATGCGCATGTCGCGCGCGCCGTAGCCGCGGATCTTGAACTCGTTCAGCGTGCCCTCGGCCCGGAAGTCCATGTTGCCTGGCACGTGCTGGAAGACGCCGAGCGGCGTGACGAAGTGATCGTACGTGCCGGGACGGCCCGTCGATACCGGCGACGCGCCGATCATCGACCACGCATCGCCCGCCTTCGCGCGGAAGTAGATGAAGATCGCCTGCACGTTCGCACTGCGATCGACCAGCACGACGAACTCGTTGGCGAGATCGCCGTGGCCGTCATCGTCGAGCGCATGTTGGAGCAAACGGCCATACGCCTGCTGATCCGCGACGGGCACAGTGAGACGCCGGTCGACTTCCTTCGCGAAGTTCTGCCGCATCGCGTATGCGCCCGCCGGCGGTATCCCGGTACGCTGCGCAAGATTGGGTTCGGGCGGCTCCGGGGGCAGCGGCACTTCGGGCGCCTGTGCTTCGGATGCCGCGCTCGCGGCGCTTGCCGCCGATGCCGCCGACGCCGCGCTCGCGGCTGATGCGGCGGCAGCCTCGGAAGCCGCGGAAGCTGTGGGGGCCGGTTGCGCCGGCATCGGCACGGGCATGGCCGGCAGCCCGCGTTCAGGCGCGCTCGCGCCATGCGGGATGCTCGCGCTTTGCGGCATCGGCGGCACGGGCACCGCGGGCGCGACGGGCCGCGCCGTCACACGGCCCTGCCCGACCGTCCCCGATGCGCCCGACGCAGCCTGAGGCTGCGCATGAACCGCTGTCGCCATCGAAAGGAGCGCGCCCGCCGCCGCGCTCATGAAGATCCTTGCGCCGAGCGGCGTCTTGTTCTTTCCTGCCTGATGCATCGATATGAATGATCCGCTTTGCGTTCTGCCGACGAGCGGCGCCTGCGTCAAATCTCGCGCAGACAAAAAAGCCGGTGCGCACGAGGCACCGGCTTCGCCGCTACATAACGTTCGTCAGGGGAAATTCAGCAAAGTTCATTCCGGGCGCCGCGCGCCGTACGGCGCAGCGCAGGCGCTCAATGCAGGCGGATGGACGCATCACCCGATGGCGATGCGCGCGCGCGCAAGGGCTCGTCGAGCAAGCGCTGATGACACAGCTTCTGCGCGATCGCCTCGCCGATGTAAGGCACATCGATCGCGAGCCTGGCGGTCGCGTAGGCGTGAGCGGTGCCTGCGCCGTGGACTTCGATATCGCTCGCATAGCCGCCGAGCTCATGCTCCAGAAAGCGTCGCACGTCGCGCGCGGCGCAGCGTTGCGGAAGATTCCAGACGATCAGGTTCATCGCCTTCACCTCCTTGCGCGCACGCGCACGGGCTGCCGGCGCTGCTTCACGATCATGTGCGCCGCAAGCGTGCCGATGACCAGAAAGGACACTACGTAACGATCATGGCAAGCTCCAGACGAATTTCGAGATAGCTCCATACTAATCCCGTAGACCATTCGCGTGCTGCGACATCGCGTCCTTTTTCAATAAATGTTCTAAATCGGACGGATGCCCCGGATCAATCGTCAGAAGCCGTTGCACGTCATGCTCGAAAGATTCGGATAGCGATTGGGCCAGTCGCCCGCCATCGCGCTCTGCGCACTCTTTAGCGTGATGTCGCCGGTGCAGACGCAGCGCTTCAGATAGACGGCGAGCCGTTCCTTGCGCCGCTGGCCCGCACGCCCTTCCCAGCGGCGCAGATCGAGATTCGCGGGAGAATTGGGCGAGCCGCCGAGCAGCACCGGCATGCGGTGATCGAGCGCATATTCCGACGCGAACGACGCATCGATGCTCCGCTGCTTCAAAAGCCGCTCCTTCTGGTGCATCTGAATCTCGAACGACGGCAGCACGCGGTCCACATAGCCCGGCACGCAGATCGTATCGACGATGGTCGCCTGCGTGACGCGCGCATCGAGCCATTCGGCGCGCTGGGCGCGCGGCGTGCCCGGCATCAACGCGAACATCGCGCAGCAAAACGCCAGCGCCGCACGCGCGCGCCGGCTCCTGCGGCCCGCGCCCGGCTTCGTTTTCTCGGTGAACCGCGTATCCCTTCGACTCATGCCTCTTTGCGCATCCATCGCGGCCACGGATAGCCGCGCGTTTTTTGAGATGATTGAGGTTCAATTAAAACACACGAAACGCACGCTGCACGCGAAGCGTTCGTCACGAGCCTCGAAGCGCGTCATGTCGATGAGCCGGATGCGGACGACGCACAGGCGAGCGGATCGGCGAGCGCCGCATCGAGCGCCCCGGCCGCCGTGACGAATGCCGCGAACGATGCGGCGACAGGCGCATCGTCGTCGCCGTTGCGATCTTCGGCGACCGCGCGTTCGCAATCGCGCTGCAACGCGACGCACGCGCGAATGAACGGCGCCGCCTTGATCACCGCGGCTGCACCCTTCATGCGATGCGCGATATCGCGCAGGCGGGCGTGGTCGCAGGCGTCGAATGCGGCGTGCGCATCGGCGAGGTCCTGTGCGTTGGCGGCTCTCAGCGTGTCGATGAGCGTGCCGGCCTGATCGCCGAAGCCTGCCAGCGCGGCGTGGTCGAACACCGGCGTGTCCGGATCGGGCGCGGCCGTTGGCACTTTCGGCGACGCCGTCGATTCTCGGCCGCGGCGCGTCACCGCAAGTAACGCCTCGCGCAGATCGTCGAGGGCGAGCGGCTTCACGAGGCAGGCGTTCATGCCCGATGCGATCGCGCGCATGGCCGCGTCGGGCTGCGCATTCGCGGTCAGGCCGACGATCGGCACGGCGCGCGGCCTCGACGGGTCTTTGGCTTCGTCGTCCCGGATCGTTCGCGTGAGTTCCTCGCCGCTCATTCGGGGCATCGAGCAATCGGTGACGATCACGTCGAGCGCGCGTGGCTCGGCGCGCCAGCGTGCGAGCGCGCCCTGGCCGTCGACTGCCAGTTGCGCGACACCGCCAAGCAGCCTGATCTGCCGGTCGAGCACGATGCGGTTGGCCGGATGATCGTCGACGACGAGCACGCGCAGGCCCGCGAGCGATGCCTCCATGGCATGCGCCTGTACCGGTCCCGTCTCGACGACGGATGGGACAACGGATGCAACGGCTTGCGCCTGCGGCAAATCGAGCCGCACCGTGAAGCGCGTGCCGCGTCCGGGTGCGCTCGAGAATTCGATCGTGCCGCCCATCATCGTGACGAGCCGCTTGCTGATGGTGAGTCCGAGCCCGGTGCCGCCGACGCTGCGCGCGTGGCCATCGTGCGCCTGCACGAACGGCGTGAACAGCATCGCCTGTTTCTCGGGCGCGATGCCGATGCCCGTGTCGGATACCGCGAGCGTCACCGCGCGCCTGTCGTCGCGGGGCGGGGCGACGCCGTATTCGAGCGTGACCGCGCCGGCATCGGTGAACTTGATCGCGTTCGAGAGCAGGTTGCCGACGATCTGCCGCAGACGCTGGCCATCGGCGAGGACCCAGGCGGGGCCGCCATCGGACAGGCACTTCACGGCGAGCCCGACGCCCTTCGCGCGCGCGACGGGCTCATAGATCGCCGCGACGCCCGCGACCCACGCCTCGATCTCGAGCGGCGCAGGCGCGAGCACGAGGCGTGCGGCCTCCATCTTCGCCACGTCCAGCAAATCGTCGATCAGGCCGAGCAGATCGTGTGCGGCCCGGTGCGCGATCGACAGCGCGCGCTCGGTCGCGGCGCGCTCACCGGGTGCGCGCAGCTCCATTTCGAGCAGCCCGAGCACGGCGTTCATCGGCGTGCGGATTTCGTGGCTCATCGCCGCGAGGAAGGTGGACTTCGCGCGGTTCGCCGTCTCGGCTTCTTCCTTCGCGGCGCGCATTGCATTCTCGGCGGCAATCCGGCGGCCGACCTGCACGCGCAGCGTCAGCGCCCAGCCAGCGAGCACCAGCACGAGCGCGGCGCCCAGCAGCGCGCCGAGCGCGACTTGCGGGCGGCGGCGTTCCCACAGCAGCTCGGGATGCTCGGAGAGGGCCCAGCGTGCGCGGATCGACTCCAGTTGCGGAAGCGGCAAGCTGGCGAGCGCACGATTGATGATGCCGAGCAGGATCGGCTCGTTGGCCGCAACGCTCAGCCTGTACGGGACCGGCTGCGTCGACAGCACACCGCTCACGACGAGCGAACCGCGGTACGGATTGCCCACCCGATAGTTTGCGAAGGTCAGATCGGTGACAGTTGCGTCGGCTTCCCCTCGCGCGACGGCGTGAAGCTGCTCTTCAAGCCGCGCCGTGTAGATGAAACGCGCGTCCGGAGCCTGCTGCCGCACGAGTGTTTGCAGCGGCGCATAGGCCGCGAGCGCGACCCGCTTGCCCGCGAGCGCGGCTGCGTCACGCCGCCGCGGCTGACCCGCCGCCGTCACGATCGCGAAGATGCCCTCGCCGGTCGGCGCCGAGGATACCGTCCCGGCCATGGGCGCATCGCCTATGCCGTAAGGCACGATGGCGGATGTGCCGCTTTTCATGTCGGCCGTCAACTGATCGATCGAATCGCGCATGCGGGCTTCGAAGCGCAGCCCCGTGACGCGTCCGATCGCATTGAGCAGATCGACCGCGACGCCCGCTGGCTGGCCTTGCGAGTCGCGAAACGAGAGGGGCGCGCCTTGCGCGAGCATCGAGAAGTGAACGACGGGATGCGCCTTCACCCACGCGGCTTCCTCTTCGGACAGCTCGATGGGTCTGCGCTGCGCGATCAAGTCCGCGCTCGGATTCCACCGTGCATACTCGAGCAGCAGAAATGCCGGCGGCAGCGCTGCGAGCGCGTCATCGATCCGGTGCCGCAATGAAACGGCTCCGGGCCGGTCCGCCGCGAATGCGAAACGGTAACCGTCTTCGTCGGCAGCGGCGAAGTGGGTGACGGCCACGTTTGGCAACTTGAAATGCCTGAGGACGTAGGCGGCGGCGGTCATGTCGCCGACGAACGCGTCGGCATCGCCGAACGATACGGCCAGCAGCGCGCCGATCAGGTCGGGATAAGCGGCGGGCGTCATCGACGGATACGCGGCCCGCAAGCGCGCCGGCGAGGTTTGCGTGTCGACGTACGCGATCCGATGCGTCGGCGGGCGCGTCTCGATCGGTTCGATGAAGAGCTGCTTGCGCGGCAGATACGGGCGGCTGTAGGCGAGCGCCGCGCCGCTGTCCTCGCCCGTCGCGCCGGTCGCCATGTCGATCTCGCCGCGCTTGAGCGCTGCAATCATTGCGGCGCGGCTCGAATAGAGACGCCATTGCGTATCGGCCTTTAGCGCGCCCGCGACGGCGTTCACGTAGTCGACCGAGATGCCGCGCGGATCGCCCGCACGCGGATACGCCATGTCGAGCGGCGGCACGACGCCTGGTGCCACGCCGACGACGATGCGCTCTTTCGCGGCCGCCGTCGCGGACGCCGCGCATAGCACGCCTGTCATCAGGATGACGAAGAGGATCGCCACGCACGAGCGCCGTCGCGCGCGTGCGGCCCGCGCAACGTCGCTACCTGGCCCTGCATGATCGAACAAGCCGCACCTCCGCAATAATCGGTGCGGTTAGTTTCTCAAAAAGGCCGCGGTGCGTATATCACCGGCCAGTGGCATGGTCGCCCGTACCGTTGCAACCGGCGAAACGCGACGCGCGGGCTTGTTTTGCGAACCTTGCGTCAGGCCGGGACCGATTCAGCCTTTTGCGCGCGCGACCACACGCGATGCATGCTCATCGCTTCGATGAACCGCTTCAGTACCTGTTTCACATCGCTGCCGACGACGACGCCTTCCTCGCCGTTTGGCAGATGAGCGGCTGCGAGCAGATCCTCTCCGTCGCCGAGCGCGCCGATCGCTTTGAGATGCTTGAACGCTTCGAGCACGAAATGACGCGCGTCGCCGGATTCGGACAGCGTCTTCGCGCTCTCCTTGCCGCCCGCGACGATCACGCCGTCGAACATGATCGACGGCATGCCGAGAATGGTCGCGTCGGCCTCGATGCCTGGCGCCGGCGAGCCGAGCGTCGGCGAGATGACTTTCGCGTGCGCGCCTTCGGCCTTGAGCGCGTCCTGCACGGCCTTGATGCTCGCGGCGTCGGCGCCCCGTGCGGCGAGAATCGCGACCTTGCGCGTCTTGACCGAAGGCTTCGCCTTCGCGATGATCGACAAGGCCGGCGACTCCTTCACCGACGACTTGCCGAGCTCGTCGGCGTCGGCGCTCTTCTTCGGCGCGGGTAGCCCGAGATTGGCGGCAACGCGCGCGGCGAGCGTCTCGTCGATATTCGCGAGGATGCCGAGCTGGCGCTCGCGAATGGGCTTGCGCTCGACCTTCGAAAGCTCGAAAGAATAAGCGCCGACGATGTGATCCTTTTCGGGATCGGTCATGCTGTTCCAGAAGAGCGTCGCCTGCGAGTAGTGATCCCGGAACGACGGGCTGCGCACGCGGATCTTCGACCCTTCGACGCGTTCCGTATAAGTCTCGAAGCCGCCGCCCGCCGCGGCCGGCGCGGTTTCCTTCGGCCATCCGCCGTCGATCGAATTCGGCTCGTAGGAGGCCTGCCCCTTGTCGATCGTCTGGCGATGCATCGCGTCGCGCTGACCGTTATGCAGCGGCGCGAGCGGGCGGTTGATCGGAATCTCGTGGAAATTGGGACCGCCGAGTCTGCTGATCTGCGTGTCGGTGTACGAGAAGAGACGCCCTTGCAGCAGCGGATCGTTCGTGAAGTCGATGCCCGGCACGATATGCCCCGGGCAGAAGGCGACCTGCTCCGTCTCGGCGAAGAAGTTGTCCGGATTGCGATTCAACGTGAGCTTGCCGATCATCTTCAGCGGCACGAGTTCCTCGGGGATGATCTTGGTGGGATCGAGCAGATCGAAGTCGAACTTGTGCTCGTCCTCTTCCTCGACGATCTGCACGCCGAGTTCCCACTCGGGATAGTCGCCGTTGTCGATCGCTTCCCATAGATCCCGCCGATGGAAGTCCGAGTCCTTGCCCGCGAGCTTCTGTGCTTCGTCCCACAGCAGCGACGCCGAGCCGATCGTCGGGCGCCAGTGGAACTTCACGAACCGTCCTTTTCCTTGCGCGTTGATGAACCGGAAGGTGTGGATGCCGAAGCCTTCCATCGTGCGCAGACTGCGGGGAATCGCGCGGTCGGACATCGTCCAGAGCACCATGTGCGCGGACTCGGGGACGAGTGAAACGAAATCCCAGAAGGTGTCGTGCGCGGATGCGCCTTGCGGCATTTCGTTATGCGGCTCGGGTTTGACGGCGTGGACGAAGTCGGGGAACTTGATCGCGTCCTGGATGAAGAACACTGGCATGTTGTTGCCGACGAGATCGAAGTTGCCCTCTTCCGTATAGAACTTGACGGCGAAGCCGCGCACGTCGCGCACGGTATCGGCCGAGCCGCGCGAGCCTTGCACGGTTGAGAAACGCACATAGACAGGCGTTTCCTTCAATGGGTCTTGCAGGAACGCGGCCTTGGTGAGTTCGGCCTGCGATTCATACACTTTGAATACGCCATGCGCGGCGGATCCACGGGCATGGACGATGCGTTCTGGAATGCGCTCGTGATCGAAGTGCGTGATTTTTTCACGCATGATGAAGTCTTCGAGCAGCGAGGGGCCGCGCTCGCCGGCGCGCAGCGTGTTCTGGTTATCGGCGACCTTGACGCCCTGGTTCGTCGTCAGGGCCTGGTTCGTGGCGTCGGTGCGGAAGGTTTCGAGGGCTTCGACTTTTTTGTTGGTGTTGCTTTGCGACGGGGTGCGGGCGACGCCGCTCGGGGGCGGCTGTTTGTTTGTTGCCATTTGGGGGACTCCGGGTTTGCGGGTGAGGTTTTGCGCTCAACCGGTCGCAATTGGTGTTCCTGCTTTTAGGTGGTGGGTCCCGGTTTGTTATTGGTCTATTAGCGTTGCCCCTATGCGGGGCGGCAGTCACTTTCTTTGCTGCTGCAAAGAAAGTAACCAAAGAAAGCAGCTCGAGACGCCCGCGGTCACACGCAGTTTGGCCACGCTTGCCATGTGATCGTGGGCTGCCTAAGTGTCGCCCTCAAAGGTCTGACCGGGCTTGGCTCGCGCACGGTCTGTCGCCTCGCACCGCTTGACTCACTGGCTCAGCGCCAAATGGCTCCGGCCCGCTTCGCGGCCGATGGGTTCATCGGGTTTGCGCGTGCTTCGTCGCTAACGCTTCCATCTCATTGCATGTGCGATAGGTTGGTTTCCCTTGTAGACCCAGCGGCAGCGCGCAGCGCTGTGCCGAAGCTATTTGGTGCTGAACCAGCACGCTCAGGGTACTAGCTTGTCAGACCGTGCGCGAGCCAAGCCGATTAGCCTTGTGAGGGCGACACTTAGGCAGCCCACGATCGCCTGGCAAGCATGGCCAAACTGCGTGTGACCGCGGGCCTAACAAGCTGCTTTCTTTGGTTACTTTCTTTGCAGCAGCAAAGAAAGTGACTGCCGCCCCGCATAGGGGCAACGCTAATAGACCAATAACAAAACGGGATCCGGCGAAAGCAAAAAAAACCCCCGCCGCCCGCGGCAAAAAACAAACCTTTCAACCCACCGGCGATAATGCCCCCAGCTTATCCGCAGTAACTTTCTGCAACGCAATGATCCGCCCCATCGCCGCATGATTGGCGGTCGCGTCGTCATACATCCTGGCAAGATCCGCCTTGAGCTGCGTCCTCGATCCGCCGTCGAGATAAACCATATGCCCCGACGGATAAAACGTCGCCGATAGATTCTGCCGCACGGTCTTGTCGATCAGCGGCATCTGCTGCAAATCGATGATCGTCTGATAGAACGGCGTCACGAAGTCATACATCCCATTCGCGGCAAGCACCTTCAAATCGACATTCAACGCCATCACCGCGGCGAGATCGCCCGCCGTATAGAGAATGATGTTGCCCTTCGAATCCACGCCCTTCTGCGCGCCCGTCGGGTCCGTGTGCTTGAAGTTCCAGTTGAGGAAAGCCTGATCGTTCAGATCGGTGAACGACGACGTCGACGTGAACTTCAAATGCTCGTTCAGATAGCTGTTCCACATCGTCGTATAGACGCCGCTTACCGCCGTCATCGTCGGGTCGTTGCCGCCGGAATTCGGGTCGATCTTGCCCGCGATGCCCGTCGAAATCGCCGTCACGCGCCCGTCGTAGGCACCGAGCGATTCGCCCTTCGCCTTTAGCAGCGTCGTCAAAAACAGCGAGTTGCCGCGGCTGTCGTACGCCGCGATATCGAGACTCCACGCGAGCAGCGTCGCCTTGTCGATGCCCGTGTATTCGGACAGCTTCTCGACCACTTCGTCGTCGGTTTGCGGGAACTTGCGCAGCGCGTTCAGATAATCCGTGCGCGAAAACTCCGCCACCTCTTCCGCAAAATTCAGAAGATTGGTCGGCGTCGGATGCACGCCGAGTTTCTTGTGATACCACGCGTCCGCCGCCGCGGTCGGCAGTGCGCCCACCGGATTGCCCGCCTGCCGGTAATCGAGAATCGACGACTGCAGCGTGACGCCGTTCAGATCGATGCCGTCCTCATGCAGCTTGTACGCGAGCACGCAACTGCGCGCCGTGCCGTACGACTCGCCAAATAGAAACTTCGGCGAATTCCAGCGGTTGTTCTTCGTCAGATAGCGCTTGATGAACTGCGCGATCGACGCCGCATCCTCGTCGACGCCCCAGAAATCGCGGTTCTTGTTCGGCGCGATCGCGGCGGAATAGCCCGTGCCGACAGGATTGATGAAGATCAGGTCGCTTCGATCGAGCAGGCTGTCCGGGTTGTCCTCCATCTGATACGGCGCGGGCGGCGTGAAGCCCGGCATCGCCGTCTTGATGCGGCGCGGCGCGAACGAGCCGAGCAGCACGAATACCGCCGACGAGCCCGGCCCGCCGTTATAGAAGAACGTGAGCGGACGCGCTTCCTCCTTCGCGCCGTCCTTCGTGAACGCGACATAGAACATCTTCGCGGTCGGCTTCGAGCTGCTCGGATCGACCGTCACGAGATGGCCGACCGTCGCGGTATAGGCGATCTTCGCGCCGCCGATCGTCACGCTGTGATGGGTGATCGCCGCATTCTCGTCGGCTTCGGTCGCGGCGATCGCGTCGTCGGGGCCGTTGCCGTATGCAACAGGGTCGAAGTACGGCTGGTCCTTCTTCGCCGTCGTGGTCTTCTTCGGCGCTTTCTTCGCGGCGGCCGCCGTGGCCGGTTCTTCCGCGCTGGAAGGTTTGTCGCTCGCTGCCAGTGGATCGGAGTTCATCGTCGTCGCTCCAGAATCGTCGTCGTGGTTGTTGTTCACTGTCTTACGCCTTGCTGCATCTCGTTTCAACTCTTTGCGGGCTCGAGCGCGGCCGCGATCTTCGCGCCGTCGGGGCTGCCCATGCCGGTGCACGCGTCCCAGCCGGCCGCCGCCGAGAAGCTGCCATTGTTGCCTTGCGTGATATCGCGGAACGCTGCCTTCGCCTTGTAGAGCTTCGGATTGACGAAGCCCGAAGGCGACGCGTTGATCGCGTTGATCCGCGCGATCAACGCAGCCCACAGCGGCGCGACCGCGCTCGTGCCGCCGACGACCGTATCCTCGCCGTCGATCAGCACCTCGTAGCCGGTTTGCGGCGACGCATCGCCCGCCACGTCCGGCACGCCGCGCTTCGCGAGCGTCGTCGCCTTGCCGTTGCGCGTGACCGACAAGCCCGCCTGCCACGCCGGCAATGCGAAAACGCCCGAGACGCCGCCGCCGCCCGCGCCGCCCTGGTCGCCGTCGTTCCACACGACTTCCTTCGCGATGCCCGAACCGGATGCCGCGAGGCTCGTGCCGCCGCAGCCGAGCACATACGGGCTCGACGCGGGGAAGTCGACGTGATCCGTGCCGTCGCCGGCGCCATCGGACGAGCCGCCGTCGCCCGAGGCGGCGCAGACCGTCACGCCGAGCGCCGCCGCGCTCTGCAGCACGTCATTGAACGCGCCGATCGACTGCGAGGACCAGTTCGACTCCGGGCCGCCCCAACTGATCGATATCACGGACGGCTTGTTGGTCGAGTCGTGCAGCGCGCGATTGACGGCATCGACGAAACCCGCGTCGCTGTTCGGCGCGAAGTACACGGCGATGCGCGCGCCCGGCGCGATGGCGCCCGCGATCTCGATATCGAGCGTCACTTCGCCATCGGGTCCGTTGGGGTTGCCCGTGGGCGCGTTCTTCGCGTTGTCGACGCCGACCGCGACGACTTTCGGCGCCTTCACGCCGAGCTTCGAGAAATACGCGGAGAGATCGGCGTCGCGATAACCGCCGCCCAGCTCGATGATCGCGATGCACTGGCCGGCGCCGTCGCCATCGGGGAAATCGTAGAGGCGCGCCAGATCGACCGGCGTGAAAGACGCGGGCGCCGCGCCGCGCGCGGGCTTGAACGGCGGACGGAAACGGAAATGCGGACGCGCCTGCGGCTTGCTGTCGAGGCCGAGGACGGCGGTGACGACATCGTGCATGTCCTCGGGCACCTTGACTGGCCCCGAGCGGCCGCGATATTCGCCGATGTTGTGATGTTGAAAGCGTTCGAGCTTGACGTCGAAAGCATTCTGAAACTGCTCGATGCTGCCCTTCAGCACCACGCTGCGCGTCTCGGTTTCGGCGCGCACGACTGTCAGGCCGTATTGCCTGGCGAAGGCCTTGACCTTCTCGACGTCCTGGTCGGATGCCGTGAAACGTTTGTCGAATTCCTCGCGCGAGACGGCTTGCGCTGGCGCCTCGCCGGCATCGATGCGCGACATCATCTGCTTGAATCCGGCTTCGTCCTTGCGTCGCAGCATCACGATCACTTCGATCTGCTGGGAAGGATCGCAGTCGCCGATGCATGTCGCGCCTTCGGGATGAATCTTGTCGCTGCCGCTGACCGGTTGCTTCATCATGGTATCGATGCTCCTCGCTGGCCATGAAGTTCAAAGGTTCTCGATCCTGCCGCTGCCGCGCTTCCGGCGCTTTCGACAGCGTGCACAGCGCACGCCGCCTATCGTCTTATTTTCCGGGCGCGAATGCAATTGCTCGGACCGTTGACGAGAGCATGCAGTTCCGGCGGGACAAAAGCTGTCCCGGTCTTCAACGGTGTGTCTCTATTGGATTACTGGCGCAAGGGCCAAGTCCGAGGCGTTCCATGAGACGGCGCGCATCGAACGGCGCGCGTACTTTCTGGTCGTTGTCGAAGTAGCAGAAGACGTCGCGTGCGGCGCGCGGGCGCGGTTTCGCCGAGGAAATCACACGCGCGTCGTCGATCTGTCCGCCCGCCGCCCAAGATGCGATGCGGCGCGCCCATTCATCGAGTGCCTCGTCTTTATAACTGCCGCCGTAAAGCGTTTCGCTGCCGTGCAGCCGCAGATACATGAAATCAGCCGTCAGGTCTTCCGCATACGGCCAGCCGGCGACGGAATCCGAGACGACGAGCGCCATGCGATGTTTGCGCAGGAGCCGCACGAACTCATCGGTGCAGAAGCTCGGATGACGAATCTCGATCGCGTGCCGCAATGCGCGCTTTTTCCCTGGCTCGAACCAAGGATTCTTCACACGCGTGTCATGGCCTTGAGCGAGACGCGCGGCGGCGACGGTGTCTGTCGGCAGCAGTTCGAGAAATCGCGCGAAGGCGTCCGGGCGGAATGCGAAGTTCGGCGGAAACTGCCAGAGAAATGGCCCGAGCTTGTCGCCGAGCGCGAGCACGCCGGAGGCGAAGAAGTTCGAGATCGCCGGGATGGCGGTTTCGTCGCGGAAACGCAGCATGTGCGTGAGGTAGCGCGGCCCCTTTACGCTGAAGACGAAGCCGGCGGGCGTCGCGTCATGCCAGGCGCGATAGCTCGCCACGCTTTGCAGCGAATAATGCGATCCGTTGATCTCGACTGTCTGTACCGCGCGCGACGCGAACTCGAGCTCGCGCGCCTGCGCGAGCTTCTTCGGATAGAAGACGCCGCGCCAGCCCGCATAGCGCCAGCCCGAAATGCCGATACGGATGCGTCCCGGCATTTCGCCTCCTAGTGCGCGCGCTCTTCGTCGTACTCCGGACGGACGCCCTGGGGCAGCCACGGCTCGCGATGCTTGCACCACAGCTCGTAGTCCGGTTCGAAGAGCCCGGTTTCGTCGAACGCGCCGAGAGGCAGGTCCACTTCATCGCGCGTCGTGTATTCCATGTAAGCGACCGAGCCGCACACCGGGCAAAAATGCCGGCGGCCGTCCTCGGAACTGCGCCACGTCGAGAGGCTGCCGCTCATCATCACGTCGCCGCGCGCATAAATCGCATAAGCTCCAAAGGCGGAGCCGTGCACCTGCCGGCACGTCATGCAATGGCACATCCCGACGCGCTTCGGCCCGCCCGCCGCGCGAAAGCGGAACGCGCCGCATGCGCACCCGCCTTCATGAACCGTAGCCGCCCGCTCATCATCCTTTTGAACGTTCATCGATATCTCCCGTAAATCCGACGGTTTGTTACGATAACCCTCCACGATCGGAGATGGCATTCATGAGCACATCGAGCACGACCGGCACCACGAGTACCTTGTCCCTGCTGAAGCTGCTTCCCGGCGCCGGAGCGGAATTCGGTCCCGCCGCGTCAGACCTCGTCGCCCACGTGCTGTCGCATGACCGTTTCGATGCGGCCGCGAACGTGAGCGCGCCGCGCGAAACCTTCCGCGGCGTCACCGTCGACGACGCCATGAACGACGAGTACGTGTTTCCGCTCGGGCGCACCGGCCAGTCGATCGTGCTGACGGGCTACCGGATCGCAGCGGGTTTCATCGCCGAACGCGCCGCTGACGAATGGCTCGAACTCGCGCACAGGGAACGTCTCGCAAAAGGCTTGCCCGCCACGCCGCAGGGCAGCGAGCCGCACCTCGCGCCCGATCCCGCCGAAGCCGATCAACTCCTCGAGCGCGCCTACGATTGCGCGCAGCGCATCCTCGATCCGGTCGCGGGCGGGCAGGTGCTCTCGCTCTTCGAGACGCACTATCGCGGCGGGCGGGAATTCCTGCGCCTCACGTGGGAAGGGTTGCCGGAAGATCTCGTGCCCGAGTCGCGCCGCCCGCTCGCGGCGCTTGCAGCCGCGGTGCAAAACGGCGAGCGGCGCGAGAAACGCGACTACGATCCCTACGGCCTCGACGGTGTCGATGATTACGATGTCGACCGGCCTCTCGCGTACCGGGAGAAGATCGGGCCGTTTCTCTTCACGATGACCTATCGCCACGAGTATCCCCAGGTCGATGACGAGCGGCTCGGCACCGCGTTCGCCGTGTTTCACGAAGCGGGCAGCGACATCGTCGCGGCGGCGGTGCGCCTGCAGCTCGTCAAGGTGCCGCCGCTCACGAGCAGCGCCGATCTCGTCTATACGCTCGACACGTACTCGGGCGAGATGCTCTCGCTCGCGCTCGCCGCCACCGAGGCGCTCGGCCCCGAGAAGCTGTGCGAGGTGTTCAATGCGCATCGCGTGATTTACATCAGCCTGTGGGAAGTGCGCAAGCCGTGGCGCGGCGAGGGACTAGGCGTCGCACTGCTGCATCAGGCGCTGGAGCGGCTTCCCCTCGATGTCGATGGCCGGCCCAACGCGCTGTGCGTCGCGCCCGAGCCGTATCAGACCGAGATGCGCCACTTCGAAAAACTCCCCGGCGTCCTGCGCGAGGAGCTGAAGACGCCGGCGAAACGGCTCGTTGCGCATCTGAACAGTTGGCTCGAACGCTCGAAGCTGCCGATCGCCACACATTTCTTCGTGCCGATGGCCAAGCACGCGGGCATCGGCTCGGCGGGCGAGAACGCGCGGCTCATCGACAAGATCATGGAGAGCGAGGCTTAAGCGGCATGCTCGTTATCGTCGACATGCAGGCGCGGCTGCTGCCGCATCTGGATGGCGCCGGGCGGGTGACGGCGCGCGTCGGCACGCTGCTGCGCGCGGCGAATCTGCTGGACGTGCCGGTGGTCGTCACGGAACAGAATCCGCACGGGCTCGGCGGGACGGTGGACGCGCTGCTCGCAGATATTGGGCTGGCAAAGGTGATCGAAAAGCACACCTTCGATGCGACGCTCGCGCCCGCCTTCGTCGATGCACTGCCGCCCGCGCCCGCGACAATGTGGGTCGCCGGCGCGGAGGCGCATGTGTGCGTGCTGCTCACGGTGCTCGGGCTGCTGCGCCTCGGCTATCGCGTGGAATACGTGGCGGATGCGGTCGCGTCCCGCCGCGCGGAAGATCGCGCCGTCGCGCTCGAACGGGCGAGGCAGGACGGCGCGCGGCTCACGACCGTCGAAACGGCGATCTTCGGCTGGCTCGGCAGTTTCAGGCATCCGCGCTTCAGGGACGCGCTCGCGCTCATCAAATGATGCGCGGATCGGTGCTTAATTGCCATCGCGCCACCGGCCCAGCGCATCCGCGACGCGCGCGATCACATCGTCCCATTGGCCGGGTTTGGTCTGCCTGAACAGACGCGCTTTCGGGTACCAGACCGATTCTTCGCCGTCGATCAGCCAGCGCCAGCACGGGTTCGAAGGCAGTAGCATCCACACCGGCTTGCCCAGCGCGCCCGCGAGATGCGCGACCGACGTATCCACGGCGATGACGAGATCGAGCGAGGCGATGATCGCGGCCGTATCGGCGAAGTCCTGGACATCGTCCATCAGGTCGAGCGGCCGAAAATGCGGCGGCAGGGTGTCGAGTTGCGCGCGCGCGACCGGCGCCTTCTGCAGATTGACGAAGCGCACGCCGGACACGCCGAGCAATGGAACGCATGCTTGCGCACTGATCCAGCGGCGGGCGTCGAACACGGACGGCCGCGGCTCGGCCATCGCCGCGAAGCCTATCTTCGGCACCTGCGCGGGCAGCCGGCTGCGCCAGTGTGCGATGCGCTCTTCGTCCGCGGCGATATAGGGGGTGACGTTGGGAACGGTGTCGTACGTGGTTCCGAGCAGCGCCGGCAGGCTCATCAGCAAACACCAGTAGTCATGGTGCGCGAGGCTGTCGATGGCGTCGCCGCCGATGCAGATGTCGACGCCATCGATCGAGCTGAGCAGCGCGGGCGCTAACGGCGATGCGAACGAGAGCGTCGTTAGCCCTTGCGACTTCAGCATCGGCAGATAGCGGCAAAACTGGAAAGTGTCGCCGAATCCCTGTTCATGGAGCACGAGTATCGACTTGCCGGCCAGCGGCTCGCCTTGCCACCGCGGAAAAGGGAAGCTCGGCGGGAACATGGGCCGCTGCCGCTCACTAGTGTCGTAGCGGGATTCCATCAACGGCCAGCCTTCCGCATACGCTCCAACGCGCAGCAGCGCTCCGCCCAGATTGAGCCGGGCTTCCCCCGAATCCGGATCGAGTTCCACGGCGCGCCGAAACGTCGCCAGCATTTCGTCCGCGCGCGCGGGGTCCTCCTTGAGCAGGTTGCCGAGCGCGATGTACGCCGGCAGGTAATCCGGCTGGACCTCGATCGCGCGACGGTATGCCGCTTCAGCCTCGTCGATACGCTCAAACCCGGCAAGGGCCGTGGTTCGATAAATCACCTGGCCCAGGTTGTAATGAGCGCCGCTCAACTCGGGCAATTGATCGGCCAGACGGCGATAGACGTCCTCCAGACCCGCGTCTCGTCCATCCGTTTCAAGTATTTCCGCCAGTCCCTGATATGCACTCGCCAGACGCGGATTCAATTCGATGGCCGCGCGATACGTGCGCTCGGCTTCCTCGCGGCGCTGCAAGGCGGCGAGTGCGCTACCCAAGCCAAAATGCGCGTCGGCCCAGTTCGGGCGGTTGTAGATCGCAAGTCCAAAACATTCCCTCGCTTCTTCGGGGCGCGCCTGCTTCATCAGTAGCTTGCCCAGGCTGTAATGCGCCGACGCGAAGTCCGGCCGCAATTCGAGCGCCCGTCGCAGCGACTGCTCCGCGTCCGCGATCCGCTCCTGCAGCGCCAGCACATTGCCGAGGTTGTAATGCGCTTCGGCGAAATCAGGCTTCAGATCGAGCGAGCGCCGGAACATCGCTTCCGCTTCAGGAAACCGTTTCAGTTGCTCGTAGAGGTTGCCGAGATTGTTGTGGACGCCCGGGTGCTGCGGATGGTCGGCGACCGCGCGCTGCCAGTACGCCTCGGCCAGATCCACGCGATTCATCGCATAAGCGCATCCGGCCGCGAGATTGAGCGCCTCGACATCGGCGTGAGGGCGATCGAGCAGCGGCGACAAAACGGCCAGTGCCTCGCCGTACTGATTCGCCGAATAGTGCTGCATCGCGCGATGATAAGGATCGAGCATGACGGACCTCAGGGATTGAAAGGTGCTTGCGCGCCGCGATATCGCATGTCGGCGATCGCGGCGACGAAAATCATGCAATTTTGAACCGCGCGCGCGCGTGCAGACGTCACAAAGCGTTGCTTACGCCGGATCGTTTAGCGAAACGATCGTCCCGTTTTCGAGCATGGGCGCGCATGAGCGCCGGAATCCGATCCGAGACGCCGCCGCATGGCATCGGACTTGCTGCACCTCACCGGTTGCGGGACGACGAACGTTCGGTTCCCTTACAGTCGACGAGCGATCGCGACCCCGCGCCTCATACGCCTCCCGTGAACTCGAACATCGGCGCTCCGCCCGATCCGTCGCAATCGGTCGCGAGCCAACAAGCCTATAAAGATTCGAGCCGGCGCGGCGTCCTTCCGAACGAGCGAGGAGAACCGATCCCCATGTCCCCAGCCGATACCCATCCCCACGACGCCAGCGACACGGCGCAGAAGCCGTCGCGCCGGCGTTTCCTTCAGTCGGCCGCGGCGGCGGCGGCCGTGAGCGCCGCGCCGCTCGCGCATGCGCAACAGCAAGCCGCGGCGACGCCAGCCGCCGCACCGCCGCCCGCCGCCCTGCCGATGATGCCCGTGAAGCTCACCATCAACGGCCATCCGTATGAATTGCAAGTGGAAGCGCGCACGACGCTGCTCGACGCGCTGCGCGAATACGCGAACCTCACGGGCACGAAAAAAGGCTGCGACCGCGGACAGTGCGGCGCGTGCACGGTGATCGTAGCGGGCCGGCGCATCAACTCGTGCCTTACGCTCGCGGTGATGCACGACGGCGAATCCGTCACGACCATCGAAGGCCTCGCGCCCGATGGCGACACGCTCGCGCCCATTCAGCAGGCGTTCATCGAGAAGGACGCCTTTCAGTGCGGCTACTGCACGCCGGGGCAACTATGCTCGGCGACGGCGCTCATCGACGAATACCGCAAAGGCGACGCGAGCGCCGTCACCGCCGACGTGCGCTTTCGCCCGGCGCAACTCTCCGACGATGAAATCCGCGAGCGCATGAGCGGCAACATCTGCCGCTGCGGCGCGTATCCGAACATCGTCGCGGCGGTGAAAGCCGTCGCGTCGGGCAACGCCTAAGGGAGACGCACATGGACGCGATCTCCTATCAGCGCGCCGCGGACATCGGTTCCGCGCTCTCGGCGGCGGGCCAGCCGGGCACCATGTTCATCGGCGGCGGCACGAATCTGCTCGATCTCATGAAAGGCGGCGTGATGCGGCCGGTGAGACTCGTCGATATCACGCACATCGACGCGCTCGACGGCATCACCGCGCTGCCCGACGGCGGCCTGCGGCTCGGCGCGCTCGTGCGCAACAGCGACGCCGCAAACCACGCCTGGGTGCGCGAGCGCTACCCGCTCTTGTCGCAGGCGCTGCTCTCGGGGGCGTCGGCGCAATTGCGCAACATGGCGACCGTCGGCGGCAATCTGATGCAGCGCACGCGCTGCTCGTACTTCTACGATCCGGGCTTTCCCCAGTGCAACAAGCGCGCGCCCGGCAGCGGGTGCGCGGCCATCGATGGCATGAATCGCATGCACGCGATTCTCGGGGCGAGCCGTCAATGCATCGCGACGAATCCGTCCGACATGAGCGTCGCGCTCGCCGCGCTCGATGCCGTCGTGCGCGTCACCGGCCCGAACGGCGAGCGGACGATTCCGTTCGCGGAATTTCATCGCCTGCCGGGCGACAGGCCCGATCTCGACACCACCTTGCAGGCGGGCGAGCTGATCACGTCCGTCGATCTGCCGCCGCCGCTCTTCGCGGATCACTCGAAATATCTGAAGGTGCGCGACCGCGCGAGCTATGCGTTCGCGCTCGTGTCCGTCGCGGCGGCGTTGCAGATGGACGGCAACACCGTGAAAAGCGCGCGCATCGCGCTCGGCGGCGTCGCGCACAAGCCGTGGCGCGCGAACGCGACCGAACAGGCGCTCGCGGGCAAATCGCTCGACAAATCGACGCTGCAAACCGCCGCCGCACTCGCCGTGCAAGGCGCGGCGCCGCAGCGCGACAACGCGTTCAAGATCGCGCTCGCGCAGCGTGCGATCGTGCGCGCGCTTCAACAGGCAGGAGGTGTCGCATGACGTTCATCGGACAACCGCTCGATCGCACCGACGGCGTGCTCAAGGTCACCGGCCAGGCGCGTTATTCGGCCGACAACAGCGACGCGAAGCTCGCGCATGCGGTGCTCGTGACGAGCACCGTCGCGAGCGGCCGCATCGCTTCGATCGACACGAGCCGCGCGCAATCGATGCCCGGCGTGCTGCTCGTGATGACGTATCAGAACGCGATGCGTCTGCCCAACGGCGGCGTTCCCGACGCGCAGCCGCCCGCCGTGCGCAAGTTGACGCTCCTGCAAACCAACCAGGTGCGTTACAGCAACGAGCCGGTGGCGGTCGTCGTCGCCGATTCGCTGGAGCACGCGCAAGGCGCCGCGCGTTACGTGGACGTGCGCTACGAGGCCGCGATGCCCAATGCCGATTTCGCACGCGCGAAGGCCTCCGCGTATCAGCCGGAAAAGATGATGGGCCGAGCGATCACGACGAAGCGCGGCGACGTCGACGCCGGCTTGCGGCAAGGCCCGACGCGCCTCGACGCCGTCTACACGACGCCTTACGAGCATCACAACCCGATGGAGCCGCACGCGACGGTCGCACGCTGGGACGGCCCGAAACTCACGCTCTACGACGCGACGCAAGGCGTGTCCGGCGCGAAAAGCGCGGTGGCGAAGTTCTTCGGTATCTCCGAGGACGACGTGCGCGTGATCTGTCCGTTCGTCGGCGGCGGCTTCGGCTGCAAGGGTTCGGTGTGGTCGCACGTCGTGCTGGCCGCGATGGCGTCCAAGCAGACGGGCCGGCCCGTCAAGCTCGTGCTCGAGCGTCCGCAGATGTTCGGCATAGTCGGCAACCGTCCGTACACGGAGCAGCGCATCCAGATCAGCGCGCGCGACGACGGCACCATGACCGGCATGCGTCACGACGTCATTTCGACCACATCGACATTCGAGGACTGGACCGAGAGCTCGGCCATCGTCACGCGCATGCTCTACGCGGTGCCGAACCAGTCGACGTCGCACAAGCTCGTGAAGCTCGACATCGGCACGCCGACCTTCATGCGCGCGCCCGGCGAGACGAGCGGCTCGTTCGCGCTCGAAACGGCGATGGACGAGATGGCGTATCAGTTGAAGATGGACCCGCTCGCGTTGCGCCTGAAGAACTACGCGAACATGGAGCCGCAGGAGAAGAAACCCTGGTCGAGCAAGGCGCTGATGGAGTGCTACACGCGCGGCGCTGAGAAGTTCGGCTGGGCGCGGCGCAGCGCGGCGCCGCGCTCGATGCGCGAAGGCAACACGCTCATCGGCTGGGGTGTGGCGACAGCGACATATCCGGCGAACCGCAGCGAGGCATCGGCGGTTGCGCGCATCCTGCCCGACGGCACCGCGATGGTCGCCTCCGGCACACAGGATCTCGGCACCGGCACTTACACGATCATGACGCAGGTCGCCGCCGACGCGCTCGGCTTTCCGCTCGATTACGTGCGCTTCGCGCTCGGCGATTCGTCGCTGCCGAAGGCGCCAGTGTCGGGCGGCTCGCAATCGGCGGCGAGCGTGTCGCCGGCGGTGCGCGCGGCGTCCATAGAGGCGCGCGATCAGCTCATCTCGATGGCGTTGGCGGATCGCGGATCGCCCGTCGCCGGTCTCGCGCGCGAGGACGTGACGGTGTCCAACGGCTGGGTCGTGAGCCTCTCGAATCCGGACAAGCGCGATCCGGCGGCGGCCGTGATCGCGCGCAACGGCGGCCGCGCGATCGAAGCCGTCGCGACGACGCGCCCAGGCGATGAGAAAAAACAGTACTCGTTCCACTCGTTCGGCGCGGTGTTCGCCGAAGTGCATGTCGATGCCGATCTCGGGATCGTTCGCGTGCCGCGCATCGTCGGGGTGTACGACGTCGGCACGCTCTTCAACGAGAAGACCGCGCACAGTCAGTTGATGGGCGGCATCGTGTGGGGCGTCGGCTCGGCGCTTCTCGAGAAAAGCGAGCTGGATGCGCGCTACGGGCGCTACACCAACGCGAATCTCGCGGAGTACCACGTGCCGGTGAACGCGGATATCGGCACGCTGGATATTTCGTTCGTCGGCCAGCCCGATCCGCATATCAATCCGCACGGCGCGCGGGGCATCGGCGAAATCGGGATAACGGGCGTGGCGGGCGCGCTCGGCAACGCGGTGTATCACGCGACGGGCGTGCGCGTGCGCGACCTGCCGATCACACTCGACAAGATATTGCCGCCGACGACGGCCTGACGTGAAACGATGCACGCGGCGGTCATCACGACCGCCGCGTGCTTTTTTTATGCTTGCGACGATCTTCGATGCGCCGCACAATTCCTCTTCGATCCCCACACGAGCAGCCGCGATGACCTATTCGTCGAACGCGACCGGCATCCTGCTGGCAGCGGGTTTCGGCACCCGCTTCGACCCGTCCGGCCGCCACAACAAGCTGCTCGCCACCCTGCCCGACGGCACGCCCGTCGTGTTTCAATCGGCGCGCAGGCTGCTCGCGGTCGCCGCCGAAGTGATCGCGGTAGTGCGGCCCGGCGCGGAAAAGCTCGCCGATGTTTTGAACGAAGCGGGTTGCAATGTCATTTTCAGCATCGATGCCGAGCGCGGCATGGGCGCGGCGCTCGCCGCGGCCGTGCGCGCGACATCGGAATCCGATGGCTGGCTCGTCGCGCTGGGCGACATGCCGTGGATAGAAGCCGCGACGTATGAAGCGGTCGCGCGGGCGCTCGACGCCGGCGCCGGACTCGTCGCGCCGTTTTATCAGGGCACGCGGGGGCATCCGGTGGGATTCGGCATGGCGCATCGCGAGGCGCTCGCCGCGCTCGACGGCGATGCGGGCGCGCGCGGCATCCTTTCGACTCACGCGCCGTTCATCGTCGAGATTGATGATCCGAATGTGCTGCGCGATGTGGATGTGCCGAGCGATCTCGGCCAGGTCTAAAGGCGGTTCGTCCGCGCCAGGTTGATTCGGATCATTAAATAAATGTGCGCGGAGCGGCGAGCGTGGCCGGCCGCGCTCACGCCGCAATCGCCACCGAATCCGCCGAATCGGCGCCGTCCGTCCCGATCGGCAAATAACGCCTGCCGACTTCCAGCAGCGTCGCACCGAATCCTTTCTTCGCCCGAAAATCCGTCCGCGCACTCGTCACCACGCGCGGCGACGCGCTCCATTCGATCTTCGCGCCGATCGCCACCAGCGCCTCGACGAGCGCCACATCCTCGCTCGACTCGAGCGGCGCAAACCCGCCCGCCTGCATGTACGCCTTCGCCGACACGCCCAGGTTCGCGCCATGAATATGCCGATGCCCGTCCGCGTCGGTGTACGTGCGTCCGAAGTGCTCGCGCACCGCGCCGATATGCGGCGACCAGTCGTGCACGCCGATCACGCCGCACACCGCATCCGCGCAGCAGTCGAGCTGGCGCACGAGCCAGTCTTCGGCAACGGTCGTATCGGCGTCGGTGAAGGCGAGCCAGCGCGCGCCCAGCGCGAGCGCCCGCTCGGCGCCATGCGCGCGCGCCACGCCGACGTTGCGCGCCTCGATGCACCACACGTGCGCACCCAGCGCCCGCGCGATGTCGGCGGTTTCGTCGGCGCAACTGTCGGCGACGACGATCACGCACGCCGCCTCGCCGAGCAACTGATGATGATCCGCAGCGCGCCGCGCGGCCGCTACGCACGCGCCGATATGCGCGGCTTCGTTGTGAGCGGGAATGACGATGGCAAGCATTTCGGCTCCGTGTGTAAGTGTGTCCGCAGGCAATCGAACGCCGCGATGGATGAATTTCAGCAATGAGCGTTCCCATGTTTCAGCGCCCGCCACATCGGCGGTCAAAGGGCACGATCGTCGCGAAATAGTTGCCGGAAAGCGCCGCACATCGCTAGAATCACTGTATGGATATACAGTACTTTTCTGATTCCGCTCGCCGATGAAATGCGTCACCATCGACCCGTCGTTTGCTGCCTGGCGTTCCGAGGCGCGCGCGCTCCTCATGGAGGGCGCGCATCCCGCGGACGTGCAGTGGCGCGAAACCGATGCCTCGGCCACGGTGTTCGGCTCCATCGATCCGCCCGCGCCCGGCTCGGTCGATCCGAACGCGAAGAAGCCCGTGAAGGTCGCGCGCGAATTCCTCGCCATGCTCGAAACGGCGGCGTGCTACCGCGCGCCGGACCGCTGGCCGTTTCTCTACAAGGCGTTGTGGCGCTGGACGCAGGGTGATCGCGCGATCGCATCGTCGGATGACGGGGACGGGCATCGGTTGCGCCGGATGATCGAATCGGTCGAGGCCGAGGAGCGTGAGATGCGCAGCAAGCTGCGCTTCCGTCATCGCGATTCCTCGCTCGGGCCGCCCGAGTTCATCAGCTGGTTCGAACCGGTGCACGACCTGCTTGAGCACGCCGCGATGCACTTCGCCACCCGCATGGGCAGCGCCACGTGGATGATCGCCACGCCGCACGGCGCCGCTTTCTGGGACGGCGCGCTGTTGCGCGTGGACCGCACGAGCGAGCCGGAGGAAAAGCCGATGGACTTCGGCGACACCGCCATGAGCGGCGAGGCGGTGAGCGGCGACGCCATCGAGGCGCTCTGGCTCGCGTACTACGAAAGCACGTTCGCGCCTGCGCAGGCGAACGCCGCCGAAATGGCGTCGCATATGCCGGTGCGCTATTGGAAAAGCCCGCCGAACGCGCGCACCGATCCCGCGCTGATCTCCCGCGCCGATCCTTATTCGCGGCGCGACCGCCATCCGCGCAACGTGCCGCCCGAGATGGAAGTGACCATCAACACGGATCTGGAGCCGATCAAGGGCACGCTGCTGACGGAGCCGCCGTCGCTCGACGCGTGCAAGCGCTGCGCGCTCTGGCGCAACGCGACGCAGGCCGTGCCGGGCGTCGGTCCCGCCGATGCGCGCGTGATGCTGGTCGGCGAACAGCCGGGCGATCAGGAAGATCGCGAAGGCAAGCCGTTCGTCGGTGCGGCGGGCGCGCTGCTCGACGAAGTCCTCGCCGAGGCCGCGCTTCCCCGCGCGTCGCTCTATCTGACGAACGCGGTGAAGCACTTCAAATGGGAAGCGCACGGCGAGGAACGCGCGCATCTCGCGCCCGCGCAGCGTGAACGCGAAGCCTGCCGCTACTGGCTCGAGGAAGAACTGAAGCGCATCGCGCCGAAAGTCGTCGTCGCGCTCGGGGCGACGGCGTTAAAGGCGCTCACGGGGCATCGCACGGCGTTGTCCGAGTATCTTGGCAAGACCATCGAGCACAAGGGTCACATCATCGTGCCGACCTATCACCCCTCGTATCTGATGCGCCTGACCGACGACAAAGTGCGCGCGGAAGTTTTCGGGACGATCGTCGAAGCGCTCGTCTTCGCGCAGCAGATCGCGGACGGCACCGCAACCATCCGCACGCCGGTCGGGGACCGGACGCGCTAGATGCAACAGGACGAAACAGGCGCAACAAGACGAAAGCGCCGTCAACGTTCCTGTAAGCCGCGCGTTATACCGGTGTCGCGCCGCTTTGGCGCTCACCGATGGTCCCGACGACAACCTCCATGGCCGCTCTCCCGCTCGAAGAACTCCGTCGTCAAGAATCTAACGTCGCCCTCGTGCCGAAATCGGCCGGGCAACTGCAGACCGAACGCGAGCGCATCATCGCGCGCCTGCAAATCCTGCTGAACGTGACCATCGCCGTGGCGCTCGCGGGCGTGGCGCTCATCGCATGGCTGCCGTTCTCGCCGGTGCCGCACGAATTTCGCTTCGGCGCGCAGGAAGTGCTCGGCGTCGCGGTGTTCGCGTCGTGTCTGTTCATCCTGCACGAGCGCGCCGAACTGGAACTCGGCCTGTACGACTACGAACCCGTCGAGCAGACGACGCAAGGCGAATTGCGCGCGCTGCTGCATCGCGTACCGGAAGGCATGTCCTATCAGGACGCGCTCGCCGCCGACAAGCGCACGTTCGTGACCGGCGAAGTCGAGCGCATCCGCCGCCGCGCCGAAGCGTTCACGCCGAAGACGCTGCCCGCCGACGACGGCAACGCGGAAACCTGAGCACCCCGCGCCGCGCCAAGTCAACGAAAGCAGCACGAAAGCCGCCGCCTCGCCATCCCGAGGCGGCGGTTTTTTTACATCGACGCTGAACGTCGCGCGCCTTGACGAGTGCCGCCGCGCCTCCTTCAATACGTGACAGATGCCGCAACCGACGGTCAAACTGTCACGCTTCAGGACGCAAGCTGTGTCCATCGCGTGGCGCTTGCAGGCTATCCGCGCGACAGGCGCCCCGGGCATGACGGGTGCTTGCCAAATGCGCGGCCGCCGCGATTTTGCGGACATCGAACGAGGCCACGCCACTTGCAGGAGCCAGGATGCGAGCCAATCCCCTTTACACGTTGCGCGACGACCTCGCGAGCGCGCTCGTTCCCGACGCGCCGAGCGTGATCCCATGCGCGGACGCAGTGCCGCCCGCAGCCGATCACGACGACCCCGGCGCCTACGACGAACTCGCCGCGTTCCACGGCATCGAGCGCGAGCGCCTCGTGCTGATTCATCCGGGCAGCCACCACGCCGCGCCCGCGTGGCCCGCGCAGCGTTATGCCGATGTCGCCGACCAGCTCGCCGCCGATGGCTGGCAGATCGCGATCGTCGGCGACGCGCCCGATCCCGAGCGCACCGCCGGCGTGCTCGGCGCGATGCAGACGGCCGCGCTCTTTCTCGCGGGCGCGGTCGCGCCGGCCGCGCTGCCGCGTCTGATCGCCAATGCGCGCCTGCTCGTGTCCGACGACGCCGCCGCGTCCTCGCCCGTCGCCGCGGCCCGCGCGCTGGGCACGGCGCATATCGTCCTCGACGAGCATCCGCGCGACACGAACAGCGACGCGATCGTCGCCCGCGCACGCGCCGCGCTGTCGAACACCGGCGACGCGCATCCGGGAGCGCCGTTCACGCTGCACATGCCGGCGGCGCACGAGTCCGTGTAGCGCCGGTCCACCTTGCGGGGAACATCATGAAATTCGACATGCAGACCAGTCCCGTTCCGGATCCCATCGCGGACCCGAACCGCGATCCGGAAGCCGATCCGCTTACGCCGCCTTCGCCGGGTCATCGTCCGGAAGAGCCGCAGCATCCCGACGCGCCGCCCGACAAGGACCCGATCCGCCGTCTCTGAGCCGACGCTTTCCCTACGGGAATTCCCGCCCTACAACCGCCGCCCTTGCCTGCCGTAAAGCGGGCATGCGGCGGCGCGCGCCGTCGCACCAGACAACGCAAAGAGGCGACGGCGCAACATGAACAGAATGACGTTGAACAAGAAGCTCGGCTCGCTGATCGCCGTGCTGTGGATCGGCCTGATCGCGATCGGGATCATCGGGGCGTGGCAGAACCGGACGTCGATGATCGACGACCGCAAGGAGCAGCTAAAGACCCTCGTCAACGAGGCGCACGCCGTGACGGCGCACTTCGCCGCGCTCGCCGCGAACAAGACGCTCACCGAAGAGGAAGCGAAGAAGCGCGCGCTCGAAGTGGTCGGCGCGATCCGCTACGGCACGGACGGCTATCTGTCCATCAACGATTCGCATCCGACGATGGTGATGCACCCGATCAAGCCCGCCATGAACGGCAAGGATCTTTCGTCCTATGCCGATCCGGCGGGCAATCGCCTGTTCGTCGATATCGTGAAGGCAGGCGATCAGCCGGGCGGCGGCTTCGTCAGCTATCTGTGGCCCAAGCCCGGCAGCGACAAGCCGGTCGGCAAGCTCTCCTACTCGCAGCGCTTCGCTGCGTGGGACTGGTATCTCGTCACCGGCATGTACATGGACGACGTGCAGAGCGCGTTCTGGGCGAGCGCGCTGCGCTGGCTCGGGATCACGGCGTTGCTCGGCGGCATCGCGACGGTCGCGATGCTGATCGTCCTGCGCAGCATCAAACGCAATCTGGGCGGCGAGCTGGAGCTCGCGGTCGACGCCGCGCATCGCATTGCGCGCGGCGATCTGACGAGCACGGTCGATGTTCATCCGAACGACACGACGAGTCTCCTGCACGCGCTCGACACCATGCAGCGCGGTCTCGTCGAGACCGTCTCGCGCGTGCGCAACGGCACGGAGAACATCAACGTGGGCGCATCGGAGATCGCGGCGGGCAATACCGATCTGTCGCAGCGCACCGAGGAGCAGGCCGCGTCGCTCGTGCAGACCGCGTCGAGCATGGACCAGATGACCGCCAACGTGAAGAACAACGCCGAAAGCGCGGCGCAGGCGGCGCGGCTCGCGGAGCAGGCGGCGGATGTGGCGACGCGCGGCAGCGGCGTCGTCGACGACGTGATCGACACGATGACGCGCATTACCGCGAGTTCGCAGCAGATCGGCGACATCATCGGCGTGATCGACGGCATCGCGTTCCAGACGAACATCCTCGCGCTCAATGCGGCCGTCGAAGCGGCGCGCGCGGGCGAACAGGGACGCGGCTTCGCGGTCGTGGCGGCCGAAGTGCGCAGTCTCGCGCAGCGCTCGGCGACGGCGGCCAAGGAGATCAAGGCGCTCATCGAGACATCGACGCAGACGGTGCAGCAAGGCGCGTCGCTCGTGACGAACGCGGGCGCGACGATGACCGAGATCGTGCAATCGGTGCGCCGCGTGAACGAGATTCTCGACGAGATCAGCCACGCGTCGCACGAGCAGAGCGCGGGCATCGAGCAGGTGAACCGTGCGGTCGTCGAGATGGATCAGGTGACGCAGCAGAACGCCGCGCTCGTCGAAGAGGCCGCCGCCGCCGCGCATTCTCTGAAAGATCAGGTGGATGTGCTGCGCGAGGCGATCGGAAGTTTCAGGTTGCCGGCGTAAGGCTTTCGGTCACGCGAGAAATCGTTCGACGAGCCGCGCCCAATACGCCGCGCCGACCGGCAGGTTCTTGTCGTTGAAGTCGTAGTGCGGGTTGTGGACCATGCAGCCGTCCTCGCCCGCACCGTTGCCGAGGCGCAGGAACGAGCCGGGCCGCTGCTGCAACATGAACGCGAAATCCTCGCTGCCCATCAGCAAATCCGCGTGCGCGACGACGTTTTGCTCGCCGACCAGTTCGCGCGCCACCTGAATCGCGAACTCCGTCTCCGCGTCCGAATTGACGACGACCGGATAGCCTTCCAGATACTTCACCGTCGCGGTCGCGCCGTAGCTCGCGGCCTGCGATTCCACCAGTTCCTTGATGCGGCGCTTGAGCAGTTCGCGCACGTGCGGATCGAACGAGCGCACCGAGAGTTCGAGCGTCGCGCGACTGGGGATGACGTTGTTCACCGTTCCGGCGTGCATCGAGCCGACAGTGACGACGGCAGGCTGCGCCGGATCGACGTTGCGCGCGACGATCGTCTGCAGCGCCATCACGATGCCGGACGCCACGACGACCGGATCGACGCTCAGATGCGGGCGCGCCGCGTGCCCGCCGACGCCGTCGATCACGATCGACACCTGATCGCCCGCCGCCATGAACGGCCCCTTGCGGAACAGGAACGTGCCGGGCTGCGCGCCGGGATGGTTGTGCACGCCGAACACGGCGTCGCAATGAAAGCGTTCGAAGAGCCCTTCTTCGATCATTTTCTGCGCGCCGCTCGGCACGCCGTGCTCTTCCGCCGGCTGAAAATACAGATGCACCGTGCCGCTGAAGCGGCGCGTACGCGCGAGATGGCGAGCGGCGCCGAGCAGCATCGTCGTATGGCCGTCGTGGCCGCAGGCGTGCATCTTGCCGTGCGTCTCGCTCGCGTAGGGCTTGCCCGTCTGCTCGATGATCGGCAGCGCGTCCATGTCGGCGCGCAGGCCGATGCTCTTCGTGCCGTCGCCCGCTTTCAACGTGCCGACGACGCCCGTGCCGCCGACACCGCGCGTCACCTGCCAGCCCCACGCTTCGAGCCGGTCCGCGACGAGCGCCGCGGTGCGCGTCTCCTCGTAGGACAGCTCCGGATGACGGTGGATGTCATGGCGAATCTCGCGCAGCGAAGGCGCGTCGTCGGAGAGATCGGCGATGACGGTGAAGTGTTGGTCGGACGAAGTCGTCATGGAGAAGCCCTTGCTGAGATGAGTCGTGCGGCGCGGCGTGCCGGCCGCGTGATGCGGATACATGGAAAACGGCGCACATGATCCTCCACATGCGGCGCGGTTTCCAGTTCTTCGGGGATTTTTTTTGGTTGAACGAAAGCGAACCGTGAAGTTTCGCCCGGCTTCACTGCACAAAGCGGTCGATCACCCCGGCAAGCTTCCCGAAAGCCGGCGCGATTTCATCGTCCGGCACACACGCATAACCGATCAGCAAACCGGATTCCGCGTCGCGCCGACGCGCGTAGTACCCCGACAACGGCCGCACGACGATGTCCTCGGCGAGCGCCGCGGCGGCGAGCGCGCGATCATCGATCTCCTTCGGCAGCTTCAATACGAGATGCAGCCCGGCATCGCCGCCGGCGATGGCGAGCGTGTTGCCGTAGCGCCCGGCGATCGTCGCGAGCATCGCGTCGCGGCGCTGGCCATAGAGCGCGCGCATCCGCCGGATATGCGAGGTGAAATGTCCCTGCTCGATGAACTCCGCGAGCACCGCCTGCTGCAACAGCTGCCCCTCGCGATACAGCTCGGCGCTCGCGGTCGCGAAGCTGTCCGCGAGCGCTTCCGGCACCACGACATAGCCGATGCGAAGCCCCGGAAACAGCGTCTTGCCGAAGCTGCCGACGTAGATCACCTGCCCCGCCGGATCCATGCCCTGCAGCGACGCGAGCGGCCGGCTGCCGTACCGGAACTCGCTGTCGTAATCGTCCTCGATGATCCAGCAGCGGTGCTGGCGCGCGTATTCGAGCAGCATGCGGCGGCGCGCGAGGCTCATCACCATGCCGAGCGGATATTGATGCGACGGCGTGACGAGCATCAGCTTCGGCGGCGACGCGATATCGGCGGGCGTCGGCGCGATGCCTTCGGCATCGACGGGAATCGCCTTCAGATCGAGGCCGGACACCTGCAACACGCTGCGCACGCCCCAGTAGCACGGATCCTCGGTCCAGATCGTGTCGCCCGAATCCGCGAGCAGGCGCGCGGCGAGGTCGATCGACTGATGGATGCCCGTCGTCACGACGATCTGCTCGGGCGTGCAGCGCACCGAGCGCGAGGTGCGCAGATAGTGAGCGAGCGCGTGGCGCAGCCCCGCGTGGCCGCCGCCGGGCGCATAAGTGAGCAGATCGGGCAGCGGCTTGCGCCAGTATTTCGCGTGCAGCCGGTTCCACACGCGTGACGGAAAGCGCGACACGTCCGGCACGCCCGGCATGAACGCCCCGCCCTGGCGCTTCGACACGCCCGCGCCCGAAATCAGCCGTGCGCCGCGCGTGGAAAGCGTCGATCGGGTATCGGCCGAAGCGGCGGCCGCGGGCGGCGCATCGTCGAAAAGGATCTCGTCGGGCGCGCTGTCCGCGACGAACGTGCCGCGCCCCGTCGCCGACGAGACGTAGCCTTCGAGCGCGAGTTGCTCGTAGACCTGCGTCACGGTATTGCGCCCGACGCCCAACTCCGCCGCGAGCAGCCTCGACGACGGCACTTTCGCGCCCGCCGCGAGCTCGCGCGTCAGGATCGCCTGCTGCAGGAGCCGATGCAATTGCCGGTAGATGGGCTGGCCACTCGTGCGGTCGATGCGCTGCGCCAGCCAGTCGGAGAGCACGCTCGCGCGGAGGGACATCGAATTGGCTCCTATAGATTTATTGAAATGGCTCTGAACTTGAGGGCCAAATCTTACTATAGTCGTCGTTAAGTTCAGTCGGCCGATGCGGCCAACCATCGACATGCGCTCTCGCGCGAAGGAGATTTCCCTGTGAGCACCAACCTCAAGAACGCCGACCTGCACGCCCGCAAGAATGCCGCGACTCCGCGCGGCGTGGGCGTGATGTGCGACTTCTACGCGGCGCGCGCCGAGAACGCGGAATTGTGGGACGTCGAGGGCCGCCGTTTCATCGACTTTGCGGCGGGCATCGCGGTATGCAACACGGGGCATCGCCATCCGAAGATCGTCGAGGCGATCCGCGCGCAACTCGACTGCTTCACGCACACCGCGTATCAGATCGTGCCGTACGAGTCGTATGTGTCGCTCGCCGAGAAAATCAGCGCCCGGGCGCCGGGCTCGCACGCGAAGAAGACGGCGTTTTTCACGACCGGCGCGGAAGCCGTCGAGAACGCGGTGAAGATCGCGCGGGCGGCGACGGGCCGTCCCGGCGTCATCGCCTTTACGGGCGGCTTCCACGGCCGCACGCTGATGGGCATGGCGCTCACCGGCAAGGTCGCGCCGTACAAGATCGGCTTCGGGCCGTTCCCGTCGGACGTCTATCACGCGCCGTTCCCGAATGCGCTGCACGGCGTGTCCGTCGCGGATTCGCTGCGCGCGATCGAGCATCTGTTCAAGGCGGATATCGAGCCGACGCGCGTCGCCGCGATCATCTTCGAGCCGGTGCAGGGTGAAGGCGGTTTCAATGAGGCGCCCTCGGACTTCGTGCGCGGCCTGCGCAAGATCTGCGACGAGCACGGCATCCTGCTGATCGCCGATGAAGTGCAGACCGGCTTCGCGCGCACCGGCAAGCTTTTCGCGATGGAGCACCACGGCGTCGTGCCGGATCTGATGACGATCGCGAAGTCGCTCGCGGGCGGCATGCCGCTGTCGGGCGTCGTCGGGCGCGCCGAGATCATGGATGCGGCCGCGCCCGGCGGTCTCGGCGGCACGTATGCGGGCAATCCGCTGGCGGTGGCGGCGGCGCACGCGGTGCTCGACATCATCGACGATGAAAAGCTCTGCGAGCGCGCGACGGTGCTGGGCGACAAGCTCAAGGCAAAGCTCGAAGCGCTCAAGGGCGATGTGCCGCAAATCGCCGATGTGCGCGGGCCCGGCGCGATGATCGCCGTCGAGTTTTGCAAGCCTGGTTCGCATGACGCGGATGCGGCCTTCGCCAAGCTCGTGCAAACGCGTGCACTGGAGCGCGGTTTGCTGCTGCTCGTGTGTGGCGTCTATTCGAACGTTGTTCGGTTCCTGTTTCCGCTCACCATTCAGGAACAGGTCTTCGATGAAGCTATCGGGATTCTTGAAGAGGTGCTCGTCGAGACGGTTGGTGTTGCCGTTTGATTTCTGATTCTTGATGCGCGAGGCGCGGCTCTTGGTGCCTCGCGTAATGTTTTCGTTTGTTTGCTTGGGATTTCGTGGAATCCGGCAACAACAACAAAAAAAGCCCCAAGAGCCAAACCAGGGACTCACAAAGACATGAACTTGAAAGACCAACTGAAGGATCCGACGCTGCTGCGTCACGCTGCCTACATCGACGGTGAATGGCAGCAAGCCGACGACGGCGAGACCTTCGACGTCATCAACCCGGCGAATGGTGAATCGCTCGGCGCCGTACCGAAGATGGGCGCGAACGAAACGCGCCGCGCCATCGATGCTGCCAACGCCGCATGGCCCGCATGGCGCAAGAAAACCGCAAAAGAACGCGCAATCATCCTGCGCCGCTGGTTCGACCTGATGACCGCCAACGCCGATGATCTCGCGCTGATCCTCACGACCGAGCAAGGCAAGCCGCTCGCCGAGGCAAAGGGCGAGATCGGCTATGCGGCGTCGTTCATCGAATGGTTCGCGGAAGAAGGCAAGCGCGTTGCCGGCGATACCCTCGCGACGCCCGCCGCCGACAAACGCATTGTCGTGACGAAGGAGCCGATCGGCGTGTGCGCCGCGATCACGCCGTGGAATTTCCCCGCCGCGATGATCACGCGCAAGGTTGGCCCGGCGATCGCGGCCGGCTGTCCGATCGTCGTGAAGCCCGCCGAAGCGACACCTTTCTCCGCTTTCGCGATGGCCGTGCTCGCCGAGCGCGCTGGCTTGCCGAAGGGCGTGCTCAACATCCTCACCGGCGACCCGAAGGCGATCGGCGGCGAAATGACGAGCAACCCGATCGTGCGCAAGCTGTCGTTCACCGGCTCGACCGCCGTGGGGCGTCTGCTGATGGCGCAAAGCGCGCCGACAGTCAAGAAGGTGACGCTGGAACTCGGCGGCAACGCACCGTTCATCGTGTTCGACGACGCCGATCTCGACGCCGCCGTGGAAGGCGCGGTTGCATCGAAGTATCGCAACAGCGGCCAGACCTGCGTGTGCACGAACCGCTTCTACGTGCACGAGCGCGTCTACGATGCGTTCGCGCAAAAGCTGGCGGCGGCTGTCGGCAAACTCAAGGTCGGGCTCGGAACCGAAAGCGGCGTGGCGCTCGGTCCGCTCATCAACGAAGCGGCGGTGAAAAAGGTCGAATCGCACATTGAAGATGCAGTGGCGAAAGGCGCGTCGATCGCGTCGGGCGGCAAGCGTCACGCGCTCGGTCACGGATTTTTCGAGCCGACCGTGCTGACCGGCGTCACGCCCGACATGAAAGTCGCGAAAGAGGAAACGTTCGGTCCGCTTGCACCGATCTTCAAATTCTCGTCCGACGATGAAGTCGTGCGCCTCGCCAACGACACCGAGTTCGGTCTCGCGGCGTACTTCTATAGCCGCGACATCGGCCGCATCTGGCGCGTGGCCGAAGCGCTCGAATATGGCATGGTGGGCATCAACACCGGGCTGATTTCGAACGAAGTGGCGCCGTTCGGGGGCGTCAAGCAGTCCGGACTCGGACGCGAAGGCTCGCATTACGGCATCGACGATTACGTCGTCATCAAGTATCTCTGCATGGCAGTCTGATCGCGCGTTTCGCCTCGTGTGATACAAAAAGCCTCGACACATGCGTGCCGAGGCTTTTTGTTTGCGCCGATTCCCGGCGAGTTACTTCGCCGAGGCGACAGGCGTGACCTGCACCGCCGTCGCCGAGACGAACACGGCGTGGATCATGTCGCCCTTCTTGAGTTTCTGCGCCGCGAAGTCCGGCGTGAGATCGAATGTCTCCGTGCGCCACGGGCCGCGCAACGTGATCCTGCGCTTCTTGCTGTCGACGTTCTCGACCGTCGCGAGGACTTCGACCTGACGTGCCGCGTCGAAGCCCGTCACACCGTTCTCGCCCGACGTCGGCTGGTACGCCGTCGTATCGACACGCGCGCGCTCGCCCTTACCCTTCACCTTTTCGGCGCTCACGAGCAACGCGTTCTTGTAGAGCACATCGACCTTGTCGCCGACGTGCAGCTTGTCGAAGTTCGTGACTTCCTTGGTCACCAGCACGGTTGCGTCCCCGCGCGGACCGCGGACCATCAGCGTGCGGTTGGCGGCGTCGATACCGATGATCGTCGCCTCGACGCGTATCGGCTCGGCCACGCTGACGACCTTCTGGGCGGACGTTGCGAGCGGCTCGTTCTGAGCCATGGCAGCGCCCGTCGACGTGATGATTGCCGACGCGCAGAGAATCGATATCGCAAACAGTTTCACGTTCATAGCATGCATCCCTCTTTTAGATTTGTAGTGCAGATTATTCAACTTTATTGACCACTGCCTTAGCGACGGGGCCGCGTTATATATACCGCGCGACACAGTGCGAATCCAACTCATCACACGATATGTTACGAGTCGACCTGCGCCTGACTGGAACTGTCAAAGGCAAGCATGGCGTCGAACCGGTAAAATCGGTCCCTATCCCGCACGGGCGCACGCCCGTCCGCCTGCCGCTTCTTCGATCCCTCCAGGGGTGTTATGCGACGCTCGGCATTCTTTCTCCGCTTCATCGGCATCGGTGTTCTGTTTCATGTCTATGTCGGCATGCGGCTCATCCCGGACGCGCCCGTTGGCCTGCCGCTCAAGGTGCTGGCGGCGGTCCTGCTCGCGGCATCAGTCATCGTCATTCCTCTCGGCATGGCGGCCCGGCAGATCGAGCCGCAGTCGCTCGCGGATCGCCTGGCCTGGCTTGGGCTGACCGCACTGGGGTTTTTCTCGTCGCTGCTTTTATTGACCTTCGCGCGCGACGTGATTCTGTTCTTCGTGCATCTCGTCGACTGGATGCGCGGCGCGCCCGTCGGCTCGCCGGCGTTGGTCGCCTATAGCGCGCTCGCCGTGCCGCTCCTGGCCGTGCTCTTCTCGGCGATCGGCTTCTACAACGCGCGGCGGCGCGCGCCGGTCGTGAGTGTGGACGTGCCCATCGACGATCTGCCGGCCGCGCTCGACGGCTTCACGATCGCGCAGATCAGCGACATTCACGTCGGGCCGACGATCAAGCGTCACTATGTCGAACGCATCGTGGCGGCCGTCAACGGGCTCAAACCGGATCTGATCGCCGTCACGGGCGATGTCGTCGATGGCACCGTGCCGAATCTCGCCGAACACACGCGCCCGCTCGCGGGCCTCAGCGCGCGGCATGGCACGTTTCTCGTGACCGGGAATCACGAGTATTACTCGGGCGCTGACAAGTGGATCGCCGAATTCCGGCGCCTGGGTCTGACCGTGCTGCTCAATCAGCATGTCGTGCTGAATCACGACGGCGCGCAGGCCGTGCTCGCGGGCGTCACGGATTTCAGCGCAGGCAGTTTCGATCCCGCGCATCGCAGCGACCCCGCGAAGGCGATCAGCGGCGCCCCCGCCGATGCCGCCGTGCGCGTGCTGCTCGCGCACCAGCCGCGCAGCGCCGTGGCGGCGGCCGAAGCGGGCTTCACGCTGCAGCTATCGGGACACACGCATGGCGGCCAGTTCCTGCCGTGGAATTTCTTCGTGCGACTGCAGCAACCCTTTGTTGCGGGGCTTGTGAAGTTCAACGGGCTTTGGGTTTATACGAGTCGGGGTACCGGGTATTGGGGACCGCCGAAGCGGCTGGGAGCGCCGTCGGAGATCACGCTTGTTCGGCTTGTGGCTTCGGCGGGTGGGTGATGGGATTGGATAAAACGGTTCTTCGCGCAATGCCGGGGAACGGCGCCTGGCGCCCCAACTCAGCCACGCTACACGTCGCATCGTCAGGGTCTCTTCACGCCGACTAAAGCCTACCCACAACCGCTCTCCGAAAACCCACGAAGAACCAAAAAAAAGACGCGCGACGCTACCGCGCCGCGCGTCCAGCGCTTGGGGAAAGCGCCGCGCGTCCAGCGCTTGGGGAAAGCGCCGCGCCCGAACAGGGGGATGAACGGACGCGCTCGAACCGGCAGGCGGGGCCCCGCCGGCGAGTGACTACAAAGTAAGGGAACACAAAGGCCAAGGCCACAAGACCTTTCCTAAACGCCGGAGCATCGCATCGATATCACCGGTACGAATATTCATCTTGCCTTAGCCGACATCGCCGCTGGCGTCGACGCATAGACGCATTTGTGCGGAGCCGTGCCTTCCCTCGGCCAGTCGGAGCGCGCATCGAAAAACCACTCCGCCCGCTCGCGTCCTTTGCGGATCAACGCATGAATCAGCGCCGGATTGCGATCGAGCTTCGATGCATAGTCGAGCGGCCCGGGATAATCCCTTGCGTCGAGCTGCATCTGCACGACGCGAACTTTGATCGGCTTGTAGCGCTTCTCCAATGATTTGTCGGCTTTCAGCAGTTCGTTTACGCGCGTCGTGAAGTAAAGCTCCTGCCCGAGCGCGAGATTGCCGGAAAGTTCGTTGCGCCGGTCGATGATCTCGTTCGTCGATTCGGGCAACTCGCGACGATATTGCGGATTGATCTGCACGACCCAGATTTCGTCGGGCCGCGTGTCGAGCCCGAGATCGGTGAATTCGCGCACTGGCGGATTGCTGCTGAAGAGGCCGTCCCAGCACATGCGCCCGTCGGCTGCGACGGCGCGATACAGCGGCGGCACCGCGGCCGATGCGACCAGCTGATCCTGATCGAGCCTGTCGCCGGGAAAGATGACGCGATCGCCCGTACGCACATCGGTCGCGCCGACAAGAAGCGTCGGCTGCGCGCGTTGCTTCGGCTCCGTCGGCAGCGACGCGAACGGAAGATGCTTGTCGAGCAGTTCGCGCAGACGCTCCTCGGCGACCGGTGGATAGAGATACGGGCTGATTTCCGCGTTGACGGGCAGGCGCGCATACCAGGTGCCGACCGCATTGGCGACGATGTCCGGCCCCTCGCGCGCCTCCAGATCCTTCCAGAAGCCGGCGAGGCGCCGCCTGGCATCGGGAGGGCCGCCGAGCAGCAGGCCCGCCCACGCGAGCGCGCCGCACATCGCGCCGCCCGACGTTCCCGACAGCGCCACGAGTTCGAAGCGGTTGAGGAACTCGCCGCTCAGCAGCCGGTCAAGGATGCCCGCGGCGAACGCCGCATGGCTGCCGCCGCCCTGACATGCGATCGCTACTTTCGGAATGGCCGCCATCACCGCACCTCGCTTGCGTCCGTCGACATCGGACGTACGCTACAGGATAGGCGACGCGCGCCGCTATGCCAGCGCCGCGAGCACCTGCTGCGTCGAACGAATGCGACCGATGCGCGGGAAGATATAGCGGCAGGTCGATTCGTGCGTATCGGCGTGCAGGTCGCTCATCGCGTCTTCGACGAATACCTGCTGATAGCCGCGCTCGTGCGCGCCGCGTGCAGTCGAATCCACGCCGATGGCCGTCGCGATGCCGCCCAGCACGATCGTGTCGATCCCGCGGCGGCGCAAATGCGAGTCGAGATCCGTGTTGTAGAACGCGCCCCATTGCCGCTTGGTGACGACGATATCGGACGCCTGCACGCCCAGTTCCGCGCTGAGCTCGCTCCAGCCCGCCGGCTCCGGCGCTTCCTGCGCCTGTCCCGCATCGGTGATCGGACGCAGGCCGCCCGGCCCGTTCGGAAACGCCACCTTGACCAGCACGACCGGCGCGCCGAGCGTGCGAAAGCGATCGGCGAGCGCGCGCGCATTGGCAAGTACGCTCGCGGCGTCGTGAGGCTGCACGGGCAAGGCGGCGATGCCCGCCTGCAGATCGATCAGCACGAGCGCGGTCTTCGAGGGGTCGAGCTTGAGTTCAGGAGCGTTCATGGTCGCGAGGAAGGTGGATGAATGCGTGGCCTCAGGCTTCGTCGTTCCGGAATTCGAGCGCCGCGCCGTTGATGCAGTAGCGCAGGCCCGTGGGCTTCGGTCCGTCGTCGAAGACATGGCCGAGATGTCCGCCGCAGCGCCGGCAATGCACCTCGTTGCGCATGTGACCGGTCGCGTCCGCGTGCATCGCGACGGCGCCATCGACAGGTTTCCAGAAGCTCGGCCAGCCGGTGCCGCTGTCGAACTTCGTCGCCGACGAAAACAGTGCGAGCCCGCATCCCGCGCACGCATACGTGCCGTCACGACGCTCCTTGAGCAGCGGGCTCGCGAACGGTGGCTCGGTGCCGCCGCGCCTGAGCACGCGGAATTGCTCCGACGATAGACGGCGGCGCCACTCCGCGCTGCTGTAGTCGATATCGTACGATCGGGCGGGCGCCGAAGTGCCCGCGCCGCCGGAGAATGCAGCGGCCATCACGCCGAGAAGATTGCGCTTCGTGCGTCCCATGATTTTCATCCGATGACCGCCCTCATGCCTGCATTCGCCGGCCGGCGCCGCGCTACGATTTGAGCCGGTATCCCGTCCTGAAGATCCACGCAACGATCGCGATAAATACCGCAAGAAACACCAGCGTCATGCCGAGACTCACGCCGACCTGGACATCGGCGAGCCCGTAAAAGCTCCAGCGAAAGCCGCTGATCAGATAGACGACCGGATTGAACAGCGCAACGGCCTTCCAGAACGGCGGCAGGATGTTGATCGAATAGAAGCTGCCGCCGAGAAACGTGAGCGGCGTGACGATCAGAAGCGGAATGATCTGCAATTTCTCGAAGCCGTCCGCCCAGATGCCGATGATGAACCCAAGCAGGCTGAACGTCACGGATGTGAGCAGCAGGAACACGATCATCCAGACAGGATGATCGATCCTGAGCGGCACGAATAATCGTGCGGTAAGAAGAATGATCAGGCCGAGGATGACGGATTTGGTCGCGGCCGCGCCCACGTAGCTGAGGACGAGCTCGAAGTGCGACACCGGCGCGGACAGCAATTCGTAGATCGTGCCCGTGAACTTCGGGAAATAGATGCCGAAGGACGCATTGGCGATGCTTTGCGTGAGCAGCGACAGCATCACGAGCCCGGGCACGATGAACGCGCCGTAGCTGATGCCGTCCACTTCCGGAATGCGCGAGCCGATGGCCGCTCCGAATACGACGAAATAAAGCGATGTCGAAATGACGGGCGACACGATGCTCTGCATCAGCGTACGCCCGGCGCGCGCCATTTCGAAACGGTAGATCGCGCGAACGGCGTATAGATTCATTTGGCTTCCCTGACGAGACTCACGAAGATGTCTTCGAGCGAGCTTTGCGTCGTTTGCAGATCCTTGAAACGCACGCCGGCTTCGTCGACGTGGCGCAACAGCGCGATGATGCGCCCCGGCTCGTCATGCGCGTCGTACGTGTAAGTGAGCTCGCTGCCGTCCGCCGAGCGCGTGAGACCGTAAGGCTCGAGCGGCGCGGGAATATGCGCGAGCGGCTGCTCGAGCTGCAGCGTGAGCTTCTTCTGCCCGAGCTTGCGCATGAGCTCGCGCTTCTCCTCGACGAGCACGATCTCGCCGCGATTGATGACGCCGATGCGGTCCGCCATCTCCTCCGCTTCCTCGATGTAATGCGTCGTGAGGATGATGGTCACGCCGTTGCGCTGCAGTTCGCGCACGAGGTCCCACATGTCGCGCCGCAGCTCGACATCGACGCCGGCCGTGGGCTCATCGAGAAAGAGAATCTCGGGTTCGTGCGCAAGCGCCTTCGCGATCAGCACGCGCCGCTTCATGCCGCCCGAGAGCGTCATGATCTTGTTGTCTTTCTTCGCCCATAGCGAGAGAGACTTCAGCACCTTCTCGACATACGCAGGATTTTTCGGCCGGCCGAAGAGGCCACGGCTGAACGACACGGTCGCCCAGACGGTCTCGAACGCGTCGGTCGTGAGTTCCTGCGGTACGAGGCCGATCATCGCGCGGGCGGCGCGATAGTCCGTGACGATATCGTGGCCCGCGACGGTGACCTTTCCCTCGCTCGGATTGACGATGCCGCAGACGGTGCTGATGAGCGTCGTCTTGCCCGCCCCGTTCGGGCCGAGCAGTGCAAAAATTTCGCCGCGGCGGATCTCCAGATTCACGTCCCGGAGCGCGCGGAAGCCCGACCCGTAGGTCTTGGACAAGTTGGAAACAGTGATGATGGTTGGCATGGCGTGGACGATATCAGATACCGCGCGATCCGGCTTGGACGAAAGGGGTCGTCCGTTCGGCCGATGTTCGCCGGGCCCGGCACTGCCTACAATGCACTGCTGAATACCGGGAGCCGACATCATGCTGTTCGAACAGATCCAGACCACCTGCCTCAACGACGCGGACCTGCCGTGGGTGCCGTTCACACCGTATAGCGAGCGCGTGCTCGTCAAGTATTTCAAGCTGGATCCGATCCGCGGCGAGGTCATCGCGCTCATGAAGGCGCCGGCGAAAGGCCAGATGCCCCGGCATCGGCATACGGGAACCGTGATCGTCTATACGGTCGAGGGGCGCTGGAAGTACCGCGAGCACGACTGGATCGCGGGGCCGGGGAGCATCGTGTACGAGACAGCGGGGTCGAGTCATACGCCGGAAGCGCTTGCGGGGGATTCGGGCAGCGCGGACATCGTCACGCTCAACATCATCCAGGGCGAACTGCTCTTCGTGAACGACAGCGGCCACGTCCTCGCCGCTGAAAACTGGAAGAGCGGCTGGGAACGTTACGCCGCCTTCTGTCATGCAAACGGCATCGCCCCTAAAGATCTGACGGCTTTCGGGTAACGCCGCAGCCTTTTCCACTGGTTAGAATCGACGCCTGGATGCGCATCGCGCGCTTTCGACCCTTTCCGGTTTGCCGGCCGCTTCCGGCCGGCGCAGATCAAGGAGAAGCAAAAGCATGAAGATTCAGACCGTCGGTATCGTCGGCGCGGGAACCATGGGCAACGGCATCGCGCAGGTCGCGGCCGTCGCGGGCTTCGAGGTCGTGCTGATCGACGTCACCGACGCCGCACTCGCCAAGGGCGTCGCCGCGCTCACGGGCAGCCTCGAGCGGCTCGTGTCGAAGGACAAGCTGGAAGCATCCGCGCGCGATGCAGCGTTAAAGCGCATCGAGACATCGACCGATTACGCGCGCCTCGCCAACGCCGACATCGTGATCGAAGCCGCGACGGAGAACGCCGAGCTCAAGAATCGCATCCTGAAGCAGATCGAAGGGGCTGCACGCGCCGATGCGATCATCGCGTCGAACACGTCGTCGATTTCGATCACCGCGCTCGCCGCGACGCTCGCCGCGCCCGAGCGCTTCATCGGCATGCACTTCTTCAATCCGGTGCCGCTGCTGCAACTCGTCGAAGTGATTCGCGGCGTGCAGACGAGCGATGAAACCGCTGCCGCCGTGCGCGAACTCACCGAAAAACTCGACAAATCGCCGATCGGCGTGCGCAACTCTCCGGGCTTCGTCGTCAACCGCATTCTCGTGCCGATGATCAACGAAGCGTTCTTCGTGCTCTACGAAGGCGTCGCGAGCGCGGAGGAAATCGACGCGGGCATGAAGCTCGGCGCGAATCATCCGATCGGCCCGCTTGCGCTCGCGGATCTGATCGGCCTCGACGTATGCCTCTCGGTGATGGACGTGTTCCTCAAGGACTTCGGCGATTCGAAGTACCGCGCGTGCCCGCTGCTGCGCGAACTCGTCTCGGCGGGGCGTCTCGGCCGCAAGACGAAGCGCGGCGTGTATCAGTACGATTGAGCTGCGTCGAAATCGAGCGCCGGTCCGGCGGGCACGATGCCCGTCGGATTGATCGTCCGATGACTCTCGTAGTAATGCCGCTTGATGTGCTCGAAGTTCACCGTGGCCGCGACGCCCGGCATCCGGTAGATCTCGCGCGCGAACCGCGAGAGATTCGGATAATCCGCGATGCGCCGCAGATTGCACTTGAAGTGGCCGACGTACACCGCGTCGAAGCGCACGAGCGTCGTGAAAAGGCGGATATCTGCTTCGGTGAAACGCTCGCCCGTAAGGTAGCGACGCGTGCTCAGGCGTTCTTCGAGAAAATCGAGCGTCTCGAAAAGCGGCATCACCGCTTCCTCGTACGCGGCTTGCGTCGTCGCGAAGCCCGCCTTGTAGACGCCGTTGTTCACCGTGTCGTAGATGCGGGCGTTGAGCGCGTCGATGTCGTCCTGAAGCTTGCGCGGATAGTAGTCGCCGGGTTTCGCGCCGATGCCGTCGAACGCCGAATTCAGCATCCGGATGATCTCCGACGATTCGTTGCTGACGATCGTCCCGCGCGCCTTGTCCCACAGGATCGGCACGGTCACGCGGCCGCTGTAATGCGGATCGGCCGCCGTGTAGACCTGATGCAGATAGCGCGCGCCGTTGATCGTGTCCGGCACGACGCCCGGACCGTCGTCGAAGGTCCAGCCGTGTTCCAGCATCAGCCAGTTCACGACCGATACGTCGATCATGGCTTCCAGCCCCTTCAGGGCGCGCACGATGAGCGTGCGATGCGCCCACGGGCACGCGAGGCTGACATACAGGTGATAGCGACCGGCTTCAGCCTCGAAACCGCCCTCGCCGCTCGGCCCCGGCGCGCCATCGGCCGTCACCCAGTTGCGAAAGGCAGCGTCCTTGCGCACGAAGCGCCCGCCCGTCGACGCCGTTTCGTACCATTTGTCCTGCCATTTTCCGTCGACGAGAAGTCCCATTTCCGTTCTCCTTGAGCGCCGCTGCGCAAGACGCGCGCCGCGGCATCGCTGCATCTCAGTTCGATGAAGGCGCGTCGATGAAGCGCACGAGTTGCGCGATCGTCGCGTCCGGCGCTTCTTCCATCAGCCAGTGGCCCGCGCCCGGTACGACCACGCCCTGCACGTTGGTCACGACGAGCTTCGCCTGATCGATCAGGAACGTGCCCGACGCGCGTTCGCCCGTGAGCACGAGCATCGGCATCTGCAGGGGCGTTCGGGCAAAGGCGGCGAAATCGTTCGCGTCCTGCGGGAACGCGTGAAAATACTCGAAGCCCGCGCGCATGCGGCCATTGCGCGCGTACTGGGCCGAATAGTAACGGCGATCCGCCTCGCTCACCGAACGCGCGGGATCGGCGGCGAAGTCGTTCCAGAAGTGCTCGAAGAAGATGCGCTCGCGGCCGCGCACGAGCTTTTCCGGCGTGTCGCCGTAGAAGTTGAAGTGCCATTTGTCGCGCAAGAGCCAGACTTTCTGCCAGTCGCCGACGCCGGGCAGGAACGCGTCCATCAGCACGATGCTGTCCACTTCGTCGGGATATTGCGCCGCGTACGCATACGCGACCATCAGCCCGATGTCGTGCCCGACGAGCTTGACCTTGCGAAACCCGAGCGCCTGGACCATCGCGTGAATGTCTTGCGCGAGCGTTTTCTTGTCGTAGCCGGAAGCCGGCATCGCCGAGCCCCCCGCGCCCGGGAGATCGGGCGCAATCACGACGCGCTCGCCCGCGAGACGCGTCACGAGCGGCTGCCACATGCGGCTCGTCTCCGTGTAGCCGTGCAGCAGCACGACGGGCGTCGCGTCGCCGTGGCCGGCTTGCAGATAGTGAATCCCGACGCCGTTCGCATCGATCGTGCGGGACTGGATCGCGCTCGCGGCGGCGGCCGCCTGAGGCGCACGCGGCGCGTTTGCGGCATGCGCGACCGGCTGCAGGGCGGCGGCGGCGAGAAGCACGCCGGCGGCGCGGCGCATAGTGTGCAGGAAGGCGTTCATCGTTCAGCTCCATCGAAAGTTGGGTTATCCCGATGACGCTCATGTTGATCCGCCGCACCGCTTTTGCCGTACGATCCGGACGATGAACTCGTTCGATGGAGTCGAACATGTTGTCAGAGGAAGAACTCTCGCTGCTCGACGCGATCCGCGAAACCGGCAGCCTTTCGCGCGCGGCGGCGCGTCTCGGCAAGGCGCCGTCCACGGTGTCGCATGCCGCGCGGCAACTGGAAACGCGCTTCGACGCGCTGCTCTTCGACCGGCGCCGCTATCGTCTGGAACTGACGCCCGCCGGCCATCTTCTCGCCGATGAAGCATCGCGTCTCATGCTCGACGTATCGCGCCTCGCGCAGCGCGTGAAGCAGATCGCGAGCGGCTGGGAAGACCGGCTGTGGATCGTCTGTGACGAGATTCTCGAATTCGAAACGCTGCTGCCGGTCGTGCAGGCGTTCGATGCGCTCGATTCCGGCGTCGCGCTGCGCATCACCCATGAAGTGCTGGGCGGCACTTGGGAAGCCTTGCGCGACGGCCGCGCGGATCTGATCATCGGCGCGACCAACGAGCCGCCGGCGATCCCCGGCCTGCGCTGGTTCGAGCTCGGCGTGATGCAATGGGCGTTCGCAGTGTCGCCGCGCCATCCGCTTGCGACGGTGCGCGGGCCGCTCAAGCGCGATCAGATCGCGGCGCATCGGGCGGTCGTCGTCGCGGATTCGTCGCGCTCGGCGGGGCGCGCATACGGGGTGCTCGGCGGCCAGGCCGCGTTCGCCGTGCCGACGATGCGCGCGAAAATTCTCGCGCAGCGGCAAGGGCTCGGCACGGGCTGGGTGCCACGGCATCGCGTGAAAACGCTGCTTGCGCGCGGCGAACTCGTCGAGAAGGAAACCGCCGATCCGCGCGAGCCGAACGTCCTGTACGTCGCATGGCGCGGCGATCACGAAGGGCGCGCGCTGCAATGGTGGACGCAGCAATTGCGGCAGCCGCGCCTCGCTGAGCGTCTCGTCGAAGGGATCGACGCGTTCGCGTAAGACCCGGTTATAACTGCGTTCGATGTCTCGTCGCAACCTGAATCGACGGGACACGTCATGAGAAAAACACACTCGCCGCTGGGCGCGGCGCTTTCGGCCGCCGTGCTCGCGCCGGTCGTCGCGATTCCGCTCGCCGCCCTGCACATCAGCCCTGCCGACGCGCAGGCCATCGTCATCGCGCCCGCCGCGCCGCCGCGCGTCGAACCGCCTCCGCGCGCGGGCTACGCATGTGACCCGGGGCGCTGGCATCGCGGCCTCTGTCTGGGCGACGGGCCACTGGCGGCCGGTCCACGGGGGCTATCGCTGGATGCCGCGTCCATGGGTGCAGCGCGGGCCGACCTGGCGTAGGGCCGAAGGGCATTGGGCATGAGCGCACGCGGCATCACGATCGAACCAGGGTCATCCGAACCAGACGCGTGACGGCTGCCTGATCGCCGTCGCGGGTGGCGGACAGCAGGCGTTCGTTGAGCGTGTAGGCGTCCTGCTGCGCGTAAGCGATCGTGCCCGCCACATCATCGACAGCGAGAGCGCCGGCAAGCGAAGGGTTCTTGTCATCGTTATGTGCGCCTTCGAAAGCGTCATTGCAGATTCGCGATGTAATTCGCCAGGTTCTCGATGTCCGCGTCCGTGAGATTCTTCGACACGCTCGTCATGTTGCCCGCGTCGTTGGTGCGCTTCCTGTCGCGGAAGTCCTGCAACTGCTTCACGATGTACGGATACTGCTGCCCCGCGACGCGCGGAATTTCGTTCTGCCCTGAAAAGCCGCCGAGATGGCACATCGTGCAGCGAATCTCTTCGGACTTCTTCCTGCCCGCCTCGACCTTCACCGGGTCCGCCTTGAAGTCGGTGGCGATCGGCTTTTGCGCGGCGAAGTAATCGGCGAGGTCGTGCATGTCGCCGGGTGTGAGATTCGCGGCCATCGGCGACATGCGCGGATCGCTGCGGCGCCCCGCCTTGAAGTCGCGCAATTGCAGATAGAGATAGCGCGACGTCTGTCCCGCGAGCGAGGGATAGTCGCCCGTCGTCGAGTTGCCTCCGAGCCCGTGACACGACGTGCAGACGGCAGCCTTCGTGGCAGCCGCCCGCGCATCCGCGCGGGACCGCGAAGGCAGCGACAGCAGCAGGCACGCAACGATCCACAACACGTAGACGAGCCAGACCCGCAGACGTTTCGTGCGCGTCGGCATCACGGCAGCGCAAACACGAGCAGGCTATTGCCGCGCTTGAAGCCGAGCAGCGTATTGCCGCCCGCCGCGACCGCGATGTATTGCTTGCCGTTCAGCATATAGGGCACGGCCGGCGCATTGACGCCAGCGCCGCACTGGAACGCCCAGAGCTTGCGTCCGGTGGCGGCGCCGGGCAGCATGCGCGCGCCGGTCGGTGTCGGCAGGGTCCACACGCCTTCCGGCGGAATCATCGCGTCGGAAATGCGATTGTTCGGGCCGCCGCAGAAGGTCGTGACCGGTCCCATCTTGTGCTTGTAATGCCTGAACTCGTTGCCCGTCACCGCGTCGATCGCATAGACGTGGTTGTACGACGGGGTGAGGAACATCACGCCGTTCGAGACGATCGGCGCGGTTTCCATCGACTCCATCACGGCCGTCTGGAAGATGAACGCGGGCTTGTGCTTCGCCACATTCCAGGTATTGATCTGCGTCGCAGGCGCATAGCGCGCTTCGGCATACGATCCGTTCGAATGCCGCCACGAGGCGCTGTCGCCCGCTGCGCCGTCGAGCTGCTGCTGCGAGGCGGATCGCAGCGGACTCGGCACCGGCCATGGGATGTCACGATACCGACAGCACCGCAGGCAACAGTCAGCGCAACGAGCGAGGTGCGGGAAAAACCGGCCATGTCAGTCTCCCAGATCGTTCTTGTGTTGTTCCTCGCGGTGCGCGGCGGAACATAGCCTGCCCTCTTCTGCGCCCGCACCAAAGAATAGGCAATTCAAAAAGGCATTTCCAGATTTCGTGCAAAGACTTCGTTCGACGCGTCACGCATCGACGAAAGGTATTTCAGGGGCAGGCGCACCCCGATTTTTAGTAGTATGGATTGGAGTGCCGTTATGATTGCGCCCGTTACGCGGTAGCGGCTTGCCGGACGCCGGCTTTCGCATGTCGCTTGTTCATCACGCGTTGCGCGCCATGCCCGTAGCCGGGCGCCGCATCGACCATCACTTTTATCCGGACGCACCATGCCAATCCTATCCAACGGGCAACCGAATCCGAATCCCCGCCAGCCGGTGGATATCGCGCGGATCCTGCTCGTCATCACGATCCTGACCGCGCTCACGGTCGGCAGCCTGTACATCTTGCGCCCGTTTCTGCCGGGCCTCATCTGGGCCACGACGATCGTCGTCGCGACCTGGCCGCTCATGCTCGCCGTGCAGCGCCGCTGCGGCAACCGCCGCTGGATTGCGACGACCGTGATGCTGCTGATCCTTCTGATCGTCATCGTGCTGCCGCTCTATGAAGCGATCTCGACACTCGCGTTGCACGGCGGCGAGATCATGGCGGCCATCAAGAGCCTGCCTTCCTACGCGCTGCCGCCGCCGCCGGGCTGGGTGCACGACATTCCGCTCGCGGGCGCGCGCATCGCGAGCGAATGGCAGTCGCTGTCCGATGCGGGCCCGGGCGGCCTGCTCGCGAAACTCGAGCCCTACGTGACGATCGCCGCCCGCTGGATGCTGTCGCATGCCGCGGTCGTCGGCGTGTTCGTGATGCACATGGTCATCACCGTCATCATCTCCGGCATCCTGTACATGAACGGCGAGGCGGCGGGACGATTCGTCACGCGCTTCGCGACGCGCATCGCGGCACAGCGCGGCGCGGAAGCCGTCAAGCTCGCCGGTCTCGCCATCCGCGCGGTGGCGCTCGGCATCGTCGTGACGGCGGTCACGCAGTCGGCGCTAGGCGGCATCGGGCTCGCGGTCGCGGGCGTGCCGGCGGCGGGCATCATCACGGCCATCATGCTGATGCTGTGTCTGGCGCAGATCGGCCCGCTGCTGCCGTTGCTCGGCGGCGTCGCGTTTCTTTTCTGGCACGGCTCGAATATCGCCGCGTCGCTGCTGCTCGTGTGGTCGATCATGATTGCGATGCTCGATAACTTCCTGCGGCCCATTCTCATCAAACGCGGCGTGAATCTTTCGATGATGCTGATTCTTTCCGGCGTGCTCGGCGGCATGTTTGCGTTCGGAATAGTCGGATTATTTATCGGCCCAGTCATTCTCGCGGTGACGTCGACGATTCTGGATGCGTGGATCAATGAACAGCCGCCGCTTGCGCAAGTCGAGGCGATGAGCAATGAAGAAATCGCGAAAGCCCCGTCCACACGGGATCTTGCGGATGCATCGAGAAGACAGACCTGAATGATAAATATATTGGCGCTTTGTTGATTTTGTTCGCGACAATAAGATTCCACTTAAATCGAGAATTCGGACTCTTACGAAAATGAGACCTTCTCCCAGTTAATGCCGTGTTTCTCGATTAATTGGCAAGTTGAATCCGCTACAATGCAATCCATCGTGATTTGCCCTTTGAGGGCGCAGGGGATTGACCATGTCTTTGCGTGACGTGGACGCCATCGATTACATCGGAGTGAATGTTCTTTACGGGCGCGTGTATGTCGGACTCTTTGATGATCTCGACTGGCGCGACGAAAAGGAGCACCTGGATTTGCTCACGAAAAAGATCGACCGCTACATCCGTTACATTCGTTCAGGCAAATTGCTGCTGAACTATCCGAAAGTCCGCGGCTATGAAATCGTGGTCGAATACGTGTCGATGCATCCCATGACGCCGTCCGGGATCGAGTTCTGGAAATCACGCGAACGCCTGCTCGCCGACGCCGGCTATAAGGCGCATATCCGTGGCGTGGATGTACGTCATTCGCTCGGCATCGCGGTCGACAAGCCGGAGCACGTCAATGCCGAGCCGGTCGAGCCGCCCGCGCTGGAAGTGCTCGACGCGGACCCGCACGCGCAAGAACTCGCCGATATCGCCGATATCTCGTATCTCCCGCCGCTGATGCGCAAAGCGCGCCGGCCGCAAGCGCTGCCCATGCTCAGGCGTCTCGTGATGCGCCAGGCGGCCAGTCACTGAGATCGTGCGGGATCAATAAAAAGCGGCGTGGCCCGTCCCTGAGCCCGCCGCTTCCCTTTGGCGCGGATCGCGGATGATTACCGCGCCGCACACGTCACGCACGCATCACTTCACGCCGCTCAATGCCGCTGAAGCGACGGACGGTACCGAAATGCCGTTGGTCTTCGCGTACTGCACCGCTTGCGAGAGCGTCTGCACCAGCGACTGCAACTGTCCGGGCGCGGATTGCGCGATATAGCTCGCAGCCTGCGCGGTCGCCGGATTCGAGCCGGCCTGCAACAGCGACGACATGTTCATCGAATTCGTCACCGAGCCGAGATCCGATTGCAGGCCGGCGTACTGCTTCACGCCCTGCCCGAGCGAGGCGAGACCGTCGCTGAAGCTTTGCTTGCTCGCAGCCGTCGGCGGCGGCGTGGAGCCGCTCGTGAACGCCTGCATCAGCGATTGCGACACGCTCTGCTGCGTGCCGCCGAGTTGCGACAGCACGCTCGTGCTCGGCACGCCGCTTCCGCCCGATGCCCCCGATAACAAGCCCGCCGCCGATTGCGCCTGACTCGCGACGCTCGACATGCCCATCGCCGATGCGAGAGTCGATTGTCCCGAGAGCACTTGCTGGTTCGCGCCGAGATAGCCCTGCACGAGCGAGTTCAACGCGGAGGGCTGCGTCGCGCCGTTCGCGCCTGCCGCCACATCGGCCTTGCCGCTGCCGAAGCCGAACTGCTGGAGATTGAGTTGTGCATACGATGCGGCCGGCGCGATCAACGCGAATGCGATGCCGGCCGACAAGACTGCGATCCGTGACGTACGGTTCGACATGGTCGGTTCCCCTCTTGAATTGTCCGATGGTCGATAAGCCCCGTTCGACCACCGGTCATTTCGCCGGTTCGCCGCAGATACATTTGCTTGCGATTTCCCTCAGACGATCACGCGCCCAGGTCCGCGAGCGGATGCATGTCCCTGCGCCACGGCGATGAGAGAAAGTGCTGCACACGCTCCGCTCGCACCTGCGCGAGTGTCGTCGGCGCGAAACGCGGCCGCTCGTCCTTGTCGATGATGAGCGCGCGCACGCCTTCGATGAAATCGCCGTCGTCGATTGCGCGGTACACGACCCCCAACTCCATGCGAAAGCAATCCGCAAGCGTCATCTGACGGCCGCGCATGAGCGCGTGATACGTCACCTCGAGCATCGTCGGCGAATGGCTTTCGAGCGTGGCGAGCGTCGTGCGCGCCCAGTCCGATTCATCCATCGCCAGCGACGCGACGATGCGCTCCACGCCGCCCGTCGCGCACGCGGGGAAATGGCGCCTGATGTGCACGCGGATATCGTCGAGCGGCGCGTGACGTTCGATGTTCGCGGCCGGCACGAACACGCGCTTCAATTGCGTCATTGCGTCCTGCGTATCGTCCCAGCGCATGTTGTCGAGGCGCTCGACGAAGCCGCGCAGCCATGTCGATGGCACGCATTCGTCGGCGAGCCCGACGCGCTTCGCATCGGCGCCCGATAGACGCGCGCCCGTCAGGCCGACGTAGAGCGCGAGATCGCGCGGCAGCACGCGCAGAAAGTGCGTCGCGCCGACATCGGGCAACAGGCCGATGCGCGTCTCGGGCATCGCCATGCGCGTGCGCTCGGTCGCGATGCGCAGCGCCGCGCCTTGCGCGAGCCCCATGCCGCCGCCCATCACGATGCCGTCCATCAGCGCGATCACGGGCTTCGCAAAACGATGCACCGTGAAATCGAGCCGATATTCGTCGATGAAGAATTTCAGCCACGGCGTGTCGTGATGCGGATCGCTGCGCGCCGCGTGATAGAGCTTGCGCACGTCGCCGCCCGCGCAGAACGCCTTGTCGCCCGCGCCGCGCAGCACGACCGCTGCGATCGACGCGTCCCCCGCGCACTGCGCGAAGCGTTCGGTGAGGCGCGCGATCATGTCGTGCGACAGCGCGTTCAACGCGTGCGGCCGGTCAAGCGTGACGATCGCCACGCGATTGACGATCTCGAAGCCGACTTCCGGCGCGTCATGCAACAGTCCCTGCGTGCTCATGACGCGCCCCACTGCGGCTTGCGCTTTTCGAGAAACGCGGCCACCCCTTCGCGCTGATTCGCGCCGTCGAAAAGATCGACGAAGCGCTCGCGTTCCAGCGCCAATGCAGCGCGGCGCGGTATGCCTTCGCGCGCGGCGTGAATCAGCGGCTTCGAGTACGCGACGGCGTCCGGGCTCATCGACGCGACGCGGGCCGCGATCTTCAGCGCGGCTTCGTATGCGCCGCCGCTCGCGACCACGTCCTCGACGAGACCGATGCGCAGTGCGGTCTGCGCATCCACACGCTCGCCCGTCAGGATGATGCGCTTCGCCCAGCCTTCGCCGACGAGCCACGGCAGCGTCTGCGTGCCGCTTCCGCACGGCAGCAGTCCGACCGACGCTTCGGGCAGCGCCATCTGCGCATGTTCCTCGGCGATGCGGAGATCGCAGGCAAGCGCGCATTCGAGCCCGCCGCCCATCGCGTAGCCGTTGATCGCGGCGATGGTCACCGCGCGCGCGTTCTGCAACGCCTCGAATGCCGCGCCGAAGCGCTGCGCGGCGACGCGCGCGTGAGCCTTGTCGCCATCGGCGAACTGATTGAGGTCAGCGCCCGCGCTGAAGAACTTCGGGCCCGTGCCGGTCACGACGATCGCGCGCACGTGGGCATCGCGGTTGAGGCCGTCGACGGTTTCCTGCAGCGTCGCGAGACCATCGGCCGTGAATGCGTTGGCCGGCGGGCGGGCGAGACGAATCGTGACGGTCGGACCGTCGCGCGTGACTTCGATCATCGTGGGATTCCTTTAGTCGGCTTTGCTGGTCTGACGCAGTTCCGGAAAGTCCTCTTCCCAGAACTCGAACTCGCCGCGCGCGCCATCCTGCGTGCGCGCGATCTCCTGCCTGCGCAGATCGACGCGGCGGATCTTGCCGGAAATCGTCTTCGGCAATTCCGCGAATTCCAGACGCCGGATGCGCTTGTAGGGTGCGAGCCGCTCGCGCGAGAACGCGAACACGCTCTTGGCCAGCTCCGGCCCGATGGAATAGCCGTGCCGCAGCGTGACGAACGCCTTCGGCACCGACAGCCGCAGCGGATCGGGACTCGGCACGACGGCCGCTTCCGCGATCGCCTCGTGCTCGATCAGCACGCTTTCCAGTTCGAACGGGCTCAACCGGTAATCCGACGACTTGAACACGTCGTCCGCGCGGCCGACATAGACGAAGTAGCCATCCGCGCCGCGCGCCGCGACATCCGACGTTCGATAGAAGCCGCCGCGCATCGCGTTCCCGGTGGCTTTCGGATTGTCCGCGTAACCGGTCATCAGGCCGAGCGGCGGCGGATCGAGCACGAGCGCGATCTCGCCTTCCTCCGCCGGATGGCCGTCCGGGTCGAGCAGCGCCACGCGATACCCCGGCAGCGGACGGCCCATCGAGCCCGGCACGAGCCGCTGGCCCGGCGTGTTCGCGATCTGCGCGGTGGTTTCGGTCTGGCCGTAGCCGTCGCGGATCGGCACGCCCCAGGCCGCCTGCACGCGCTCGACGACTTCGGGATTGAGCGGCTCGCCCGCGCCGACGATCTCGCGCAGCTTCACTTCGTACGATGCAAGCGGTTCCTGCACGAGCATGCGCCACACGGTCGGCGGGGCGCAGAGCGTCGTCACTTCGTATCGGACGAGCACATCGAGCGCGCGGGCGGCATCGAAACGGCTGAAGTTGTAGATGAACACGCACGCCTGCGCATTCCAGGGCGCGAAGAAGCAACTCCACGCATGCTTCGCCCAGCCGGGCGAGCTGATGTTCCAGTGCACGTCGCCGGGCTGCAGGCCGATCCAGTACATCGTCGACAGATGGCCGACCGGATAGCTCTGATGCGTATGCGCGACGAGCTTCGGCTTCGACGTCGTGCCCGACGTGAAATACAGCAGATAGGGATCGTTCGCGTTCGTTACGGCATCCGAAACAAATTCCGGCGATGCATCGTAAGCGGTCTCAAACGCAAGCCAGCCCTCTTTCGCGCCGCCCACGGCGATGCGCAATCCGGGCACGCCGATGTCATGGAACTTCGGTGTTTCCGCCGCATCGACGATCACGTGCTGCACGCCGCCGAGCGCGATGCGGTCGCGCAAATCGGCCGGCGCGAGCTGCGTGGTCGCCGGCAGGACGATAGCGCCGAGCTTCATCGCGGCGAGCATCGTGTCCCATAGCTCGACGCGGTTCGGCAGCATCAGCAGGATGCGTTCGCCGCGCTTCACGTTCAGGCCGCGCAAATGATTCGCGACGCGCGCCGAACGCTCGCTCATCTGCGCGAACGAAAGACGCGTCTCGCCGCCGCTTTCGTCGACGATATGCAGCGCGGGCGCATCGTTGCCGCGCGCCATCGGGTCGAAATAGTCGAGCGCCCAGTTGAAGCGATCGAGCGACGGCCATCTGAAGTCGCGATACGCGGTGTCGTAATCGGTGCGATGAGCAAACAGAAAGTCTCGTGCTTCGATGAAAGCGTGGGCGTCGTTCATTGCGTCTCCGGTCCGATGCAAGGCTGTTTTTTTAAGCGCGAGTCAAACGTTGCGTGCGATCACCATCCGCTGCACTTCGCTCGTGCCTTCGTAGATCTGCGTGATGCGCGCATCGCGATAATGACGCTCCACCGGATAATCCTGCAGATAGCCGTATCCGCCGTGGATCTGAATCGCATCGGAACACACGCGCTCGGCCATCTCCGACGCATACAGCTTCGCCTGCGATGCCTCCGACAGGCACGGAACGCCTTCCGTGCGCATGCGCGCCGCGTGATGGATCAGGAGGCGCGCGGCGTTGATCTGCGTCTGCATGTCGGCGAGCATGTTCGCGACCGACTGATGCTCGTGGATCGGCTTGCCGAACTGCACGCGCTCTTTCGCGTAGGCGCGCGACGCATCGAAAGCCGCGCGCGCGATGCCAAGCGCCTGCGCCGCGATGCCGATGCGTCCGCCCTCCAGATTCGACAACGCGATCTTCAGGCCCTCGCCGCGCTTGCCGAGCAGGTTGGCCGCGGGAATCGCGCAATCGTCGAAGGTGATCGGACAGGTATCGGACGCGCGGATGCCGAGCTTGTGCTCCGGCGCGCCGACGTTGAAGCCTGGCGTGTTCGTGGGCACGATGAACGCCGAGATGCCGCGCTTGCCCTGATCGGGATCGGTGACGGCGAAGACGATCGCCACGCCCGCGCGCTTGCCGTTCGTCACGAACTGCTTGCTTCCGGAGATGACCCACTTGCCGTCTTTCTCGAGGGCGCGCACGCGCAGATTGTTCGCCTCCGAGCCGGCCTGCGGCTCCGTCAGGCAAAACGCCCCGATGATCTCGCCGCTCGCCAGCTTCGGCAGCCATTCGGCCTTTTGTGCGTCGGTGCCGTAGGCGAGAATCGGACCGCAGCCGACGGAGTTGTGCACGCTCATCATCGTGGCGCAGGATGCGCAGCCGGCGGCGACCTCTTCCATCGCGAGTGCGTAGGCGGTGTAGTCGCTGAAGGTGCCGCCGAGCTCCGCGGGCACGATCATGCCGAGCAGGCCGAGCTCGCCCAGTTGCCGCACGACGGCATCGGGAATGGCGCCGTCCTTGTCCCACTGCCCCGCATTCGGCGCGAGCACTTCGGTTGCGAACTGGCGAGCGGCGTCGCGGATCATGCGCTGCTCTTCGGTGAGAAATGCGTCGATCATGTTTCGTCTTTCGGTGAATGGGGCTGGGCCGGCGCGGCGGGCTGGATCGATCGGATACACTTTCTGGCCGCCGCCGGGTCGGTCGATGAAGGGCGGATGGGCCGTCTGAGCACGAGTCTAGGCAATCGCCGGACCTTAGCCGATGCCCAAAACGATCACGCTAACTGAGCGCTTTGGCCACCTAGTGAGAACCCCAAGTCCCAAAAAGAAGATCGAGCGCGATTCGATTTCGCCGAGTCTCGTCGAAGCGGCGTTGCGATGCGCCGAGGCGCGCGGCGTCGCGCGCGAGCAATTGCTGGCCGCCGCGGGCATCGCGCCGGCGACGCTCGAATCACCGCGCGCGCGCGTGTCGCCGGTACAGTACGGCAAGCTGTGGAACGCCACCGCCGACGCGCTCGACGACGAGTTCTTCGGCCAGGATGCGCATCCGATGCGGCGCGGCAGCTTCGTGCTGCTGTGCCACGCGGCGCTGTCCTCGCGCGACGGCGCGCACGCGCTCGCACGCATCTCGAACTTCATGCGCATCGTGCTGGATGAGCTGAGGTTCGAGGTCGACATCGACGAAAGGCGGGTGCGCATCTGGCTCGAGGACACCGGCGCGCCCAAGACGATGTTCGCCTACGCGACGGGTTTCATCCTCGTGTACGGGCTGCTGTGCTGGCTGGTCGGGCGGCGCATTCCGGTGCTGGCGGCGCAGATGCGCTGCGCCGAACCCGCCGACAGCGACGAATACCGGCTGATGCTCTGCAACGATCTGCGTTTCGGCGAGACGCGCTCGTTCGTCGATCTGTCGGCCGAATGCGCGGCGCTGCCGGTCGTGCAGACGCCCGCCACGCTCAAGCGCTTCCTGCGCGACGCGCCGGCGAATTTCATCGTGAAATATCGCAATCCGGATTCGCTCGCGGCGCGCGTCAGGACGCGCCTGAAGCAAACCGCGCCGACGGACTGGCCCGAAGCCGAGAGCATCGCGGCGGCGCTCCACATGGCCGAAGCGACGCTGCGGCGCCGCCTGAAGCAGGAAGGCCTCACCTATCAGGCGATCAAGGACGCATTGAGACGCGACCTCGCGATCGCGCGCCTCGCGCACACGCAGGAGACGATTCCGCAAATCGCCGATGCGCTCGGTTTCGCGGAACCGAGCGCGTTCCGGCGCGCGTTCAGGAAGTGGACGGGCGTGCGCCCCGCGGATTACCGCCGCGAAGGCTGACTGCGAGGGCGCATCGGGGCTGCTATATTGGATCGACGATCACTTCGCATCACGGAGCGCACCATGAAGAAAGTCAGCCGGGATGAACGTTCGAAACAGGACCAGCCGAAGCCGGATAACGAAGAGGACTTGCTCGACGAAGCGCTGGAAGAAACCTTTCCCGCGAGCGACCCGATCGCCGTGCACCCCGAGCCGGACACCCCGAGGGACGGCAGGAAGAAATAGTTATTCGCCCCCCTCGGGCTCGTCCGGGCTCGAAAGAAGCACAACGAGCTTCTCGACATGCTGATGTAAGAGCTTCACGTGCTTGTCGATCTGTTCGAGACGTCCGGTCAGGTCGGCCTTCGCCGCCTCGCTCATGCGATCCGACGCGATGAGTTCGTCGACCTTCGGCTGCATCCCTTCGACCTGAAGCAGGCCGAGCTGGCGCTCCAGGCGGCGCAAATCCTGTGAAAGCAGTTCGCGATTCTTGCGAAAAAGCAGATCGCGACGGTTCATCTCGGCCTGTTGCTGGGCGAGATCGGCGACGCGGCGCGTCGCCTCGGTCTGGGAAAGCAGCGGTTCCGGGCCGCGCAGCACGGAGCGCTTCGGCGCGGGATGGGCCGTGCCGCGAAACACGGCCATCGGCGTTTCCTCGTCGATCGCGCGCAGGACGTCCGGCGGCACGTCTTCCAGCGTGCGGCGCTCGTCCATCCAGTGCGGCGGCAGGCCAGTCACGAGCTCGATACCGCGCACGAACTCCTCGTTGAAATCGCGCTGACCGGCGACGATCAGCTTCATGAACGTCGGCGAGAAGCTCATCATGCGCGCGAGGCGCGCAGCGCCTCCCGGCGAGCCGACCAGCACGTTCATATTGGCTCGCCAGACAAGGAACAGCGTTTCGTCGAAATCTTCCATGAACAGGCTCCAGGCAGACCGACGCGTCCGATTGGGCGCATCGGCGTTGCGCGCACCAGATCCGCGCGCATGCATATCCGGTTCCCGAATATCGCTGCGCACCGCGACCGGTGCGCCGTCCACATACCGCATAAAACACCATACTACCGTCGTCGGCAAGCGTGGCGGATAACCGCGCGCCGCTCGATGCCACGCATGCGACACGACGCTGCATTGCCGCCGCGCGCGCCGCCCGAAAGCTTACGGTTCGTTGCGCAGATATCCTTCCTTGCTCGGATCGAGCATGCGCCAGGAGACGATGAGCGAAATCGCGCACATCACCGTGACGTACCAGAAGAACGTCGATTCGCTGCCCGCCGACTTGAGCCACAGCGCGACATATTCCGCCGAGCCGCCGAACACCGCGTTGGCAACCGCATAGGACAGCCCGACGCCCAGCGCGCGCACTTCCGGCGGAAACATTTCCGCCTTGATGAGACCGCTGATCGACGTATAGAAGCTGACGATCGCAAGCGCGATCACGACCAGCACGAACGCCATGACCGGGCTCGCCACCGTCGAGAGCGCGTGCAGCAACGGCACCGTGCCGATGGTCGCGAGCGCGCCGAACCAGAGCATCGATGCGCGACGGCCGATGCGATCCGACAGCGCGCCGAACGCGGGCTGCAGCAGCATATAGACGAACAGCGCGGCGGTCATCACGTTGCTGGCGGTTTTCGCGTGCATGCCCGCCGTGTTGACCAGGTACTTCTGCATGTAGGTCGTGAACGTGTAGAAAATGAGCGAGCCGCCCGCCGTGAAGCCCACGACGGTCATGAAAGCGGCCTTGTGCTGCATGAGACCCGCGAGCGTGCCGGCCTCCTTGCGATGACGCGTTTCGGCGGTCGAGGTTTCGTCGAGCGAGCGTCGCAGGTAGAGCGAAACCAGCGCCGCGCACGCGCCGATGAAGAACGGAATGCGCCAGCCCCACGCCTTCAGCTCTTCCGTCGACAGGAACTGTTGCAGCACCACCAGCACGAGGAGCGCGGCAAGCTGCCCGCCGATCAGCGTCACGTACTGGAACGACGCGAAGAAACCGCGCCGGCCGCGCAGCGCCACTTCACTCATGTAGGTCGCGCTCGTGCCGTATTCGCCGCCCACGGACAAACCCTGGAACAGGCGCGCGATCAGGAGCAGGAACGGCGCCCACGCGCCGATCGACGCGTAAGTCGGCAGAAAGGTGATGACGAGCGAGCCGCCGCACATCATCAGCACGGAGATCATCATCGCGTTGCGGCGACCGTGCTTGTCGGCGATGCGGCCGAAAAGCCAGCCGCCGATCGGACGCATCAGGAAGCCCGCCGCGAACACGCCCGCGGTGTTCAGCAACTGGACCGTCGGGTTGCCGCCCGGGAAGAACGCCGCCGAGAAGTACAGCGCGAGGAACGAGTAGATGTAAAAGTCGAACCACTCGACGAGGTTGCCCGACGAGGCGCCGACGATTGCGAAAACGCGGCGCCGGGTGTCCTCTGCGGTATAAGCGGGAAGGTCGGTCATGTTCTTTCTGATCTCTTGGTCACTGTCTGGATGGCGTGTGCCGGGGCTCGTGTCCCCCGGTCCGGACGCTCTTGGCGGCGTTCGGGCGCAAGTTTATACGACGGTTCGGACGAAAGCGCGCGTTCGTGGCGCGCGAAAGACGGCCGGATGGCGTCAGAAAATTCGCGCAGTCGCGCGGTCGCGCCGCGCCGCGCAATGGCGTCCGTCGCTCGCTCAGGCTTGCCGTAAAAGCATTCGCCGCCCTTGCGGCGGGTTTATGCGGCGCTTTGGATGCGTTCCGCCGATGCCTCGGCCATTCATCCTAGGTGATTACCCTGATCGAAGATTTCGCCAACTAATTATCGATAAAGTCTCGGGATCACGATTCGCATCGACGAGGACCGCATGAACCCGCATCAACCGATTACCCTCGACGCCGCGCTTGCGTCGAAGTTCGCCCAGGTCGCGCTCGGCCATCTGACGCGCGAGTATCCGAACAAGCTCGACCATGTCATGGCGGGCGACGCCGATGTTCAAAGCCCGCGCGCGCTGCATCCGATCTTCTACGGCAGCTTCGATTGGCATTCGTGCGTTCACGGCTACTGGCTGATCGCGCGGCTGTACGACCGCTTTCCCGCGTTGCCGGAGGCGCCGCGCATCCGTGCGGTGATCGACGCGCATTTCACCGATGCCAACGTCGCCGCCGAAGTCGCGTATCTGCAGCGTCCCGCAGCGCGCGGCTTCGAGCGGCCCTACGGCTGGGCGTGGCTGCTCGCGCTCGCAGCGCAGCTCCGCTCGATGCAGTCCGAGGACGGCGCGCGCTGGGCCCGCACGCTTGCCCCGCTCGCCGATGCGTTCGTCGCCCGCTTCGAAGACTTTCTGCCGAAGTCGACGTATCCGCTTCGGGTCGGCACGCACTTCAACATGGCGTTCGCGCTGACGCTCTCGATCGGCTACGCGCGCGCCACGCACGACGCGGGCTTCGAACGCCTGCTCAGCGAGACGGCCTTGCGCTGGTTCGAGAAGGACGAAAGCTGTCAGGCGTGGGAGCCGGCGGGCGACGAATTCCTGTCGCCTTCGCTGATGGAAGCCGTGCTGATGCGCCATGTGCTGCCGGACGAGCGTTTCGTCGGCTGGTTCGACCGGTTTCTGCCGCGCATTGCCGCACGCGAACCGGCGACGCTCTTCGCGCCCGCCACCGTCACCGATCGCAGCGACGGCAAGCTCGCGCACCTCGACGGGCTGAACCTTTCCCGCGCGTGGTGCCAGCGCACGATCGCGCGGGCATTGCCTGCGGGCGACGCGCGCATCGCGGTGCTCGATGCGGCCGCGAGCGAACATCTGGCGGCGGGCATTGCGCATGTGGCGGGCGATTACATGGGCGAGCACTGGCTCGCGACATTCGCGCTGCTGGCGCTGGAGGCCTGATCCGCGTCAGACGCGCGGCTGGAACGCGATCACGCCCATGCCGATGAGTGCGATCGCCCCGCCCGCGACATCCCACGCCGTCGGCCGGATGCGCTCGACGGCCCATAGCCACGCGATCGCCACGCCGATATACACGCCGCCGTAGGCCGCATAGATGCGCCCCGCCGCGGTGTCGTGCAGCGTGAGCAGCCACGCGAACAGCGCGAGCGACAGCGCGCCGGGCACGGCGAGCCACGGCGAGCCGCCCTCCCTGAGCCATCGATACGGAAAATAACAACCGGCGATCTCGGCAATGGCCGTGACGACATAGAGCGCGAATGTTCTCATGACGCGCATTATCGGCGCTGGCGTGAAGTTGCGTGGTCCGCGTCCGCTCCGGACAATGACGCCCTTGTTACGAACCGCCAGCCCGAACACCTTGCAGACGACTCCGCAAAACGATTCGCCCGGAACCACCGCGCTGCCCGTGCACTGGCACAAGCGCGTGTTGATGCTCGCGTTTCCGATCGTCCTCGCCAATTTGACGCAACCGATTCTCGGCGCGGTCGATACGGCCGTCGCCGGGCATTTCGACGGACCGCAGTATCTCGGCGGCGTCGCGCTCGGCGGGCTCGTGTTCAGCTTCGTGTTCTGGGGCTTCGGCTTTCTGCGCATGGGCACGACGGGGCTCGTCGCGCAGGCGTTCGGTGCACACGACGACGACGCCTTGCGCGCGAGCGTGCTGCGCGCCCTGCTGCTCGCGCTCGCGATCGGCGTGGCGGTGCTCGCGCTACAGATGCCGATCATCCGCTACGGACTCGTCGCGCTGGGCGGCAGCGCGGCCGTCCAGGACACCGCGCGCGCGTATTGTCATGCGCGCATCTGGGCCGCGCCGTTCGCGCTCGGCAACTATGTCGTGCTCGGGTATTTGCTCGGCTGCCAGCGCGTGCGGCTCGCGCTCGTCACGCAGATCTTCATCAATCTGGTGAACATCGTCGCGGTGCTGCTGTTCGTGTATCGCTTCGACTGGGGCATCGCGGGCATCGGCGCGGCGACCGCCTTCGCGGATTTCTGCGGCTTCTCGCTCGGCGTCGCGATTCTCTGGCATTTGCGTCCGCGCGATCTCGCGCCGCTCGCGCCCCGTTCACTCTTCGACGGGCACGCGCTCAGGCGGCTGGTTGCGCTCAACCGCGACATCTTCATCCGCACGATCTGTCTGCTCGGCTCGTATGCCTGGTTCGCGCATCTCGGCGCGCGCGAGGGCGATGCGATCCTCGCCGCCAACGCCGTCCTGCTGAACTTCCAGACCTTCATGTCCTTCGGACTCGACGGTTTCGCGCACGCGGCCGAGGCGCTCGTCGGCGCGGCGGCCGGCGCGCGCGACCGTCACGCGTTCCGGCAGGCGGTGAAGATCACGATGCTCTGGTCCGCGATCGGCGCGGCGGGCTTTTCCATCGTCTACTGGATAAGCGGCGAATGGATCATCGGCAAGCTGACCGATCAGGCCGTCGTGCACGCGGCGGCGGCGCGCTATCTGCCGTGGGCGTCGGTTCTGCCGCTCGCATCCGTAGCGGGCTTTCAGCTCGACGGCGTGTTCATCGGCGCAACGCGCACGCACGAACTCATGAAAGCGATGGCAGTCTCGCTCACGGTGTTTCTGCTCGCCGCCTGGGCGCTCGCGGGATCGCTCGGCAATCACGGGTTGTGGCTTGCGCTCACCCTTTTCATGGTGGCGCGCGGCATCACGCTGGCGGTGCAGGTGCCTGCGATCGAGCGCGTGTCGTGCGCGCCCGATCGAAGCTGAACTACTGCGAATTCGGCTTAAGTGCGGCGAGGCCATCCAGCAGCGCCTTGTGGAACGTCGCCGGATCCTGCATCTGCGGCGCGTGGCCCAGCTCGGGAAACTCGACGAGTTTCGCGCCCTCGATGCGCTCCTTCGCCAGCTTCGCAAGATCCGGATAGCGGCCGAGCGTCGGGCGGATTTCCGGCGGCGCGAGATCCTTGCCGATCGCCGTGTTGTCCTTGTCGCCGATGAGCAACAGCGTCGGCGTCTTCAACTGATCGAATTCGTAGACGACCGGCTGCGTGTAGATCATGTCGTAGAGCAGCGCCGAGTTCCACGCGACGATGTCCTTGCCCGGCCCGCGATACATGCCCGCGAGCATCTGCACCCACGGTTCGTAATCGGCGCGCCATTGCCCTGAATAGTACGTGTTCGTCTCGTAACGGCGGATGCCATCGGCGCTCGTTTTGAGCTCGCGCGCGTACCAGTCGTCGATCGATATCGACGGCACGCCTTTCGCCTTCCAGTCTTCGAGTCCGATCGGATTGACGAGCACGAGCTGCTGCGTCTCGCGCGGATACATGAGCGCATAGCGCACTGCGAGCATGCCGCCCGTCGAATGCGCGATGAGCGTCGCCTTCGATACGCCGAGCGCCGTCAGCAGCGCATGCGTGTTGCGCGCGAGTTGCTGAAAGCTGTACTGATAACGCGCGGGCTTGGTCGACTTGCAAAAGCCGATCTGATCCGGCGCGATGACGCGATAACCCGCATCGGTCAAGGTTTCGATAGTCTGCTTCCAGGTCGCCGAACAGAAATTCTTCCCGTGCAGAAGCACCGCGGTGCGACCGTTCGGATGCAGCGGATGCACGTCCATATAGGCCATGCGCACGACCTGGCGCTGCGACGTGAGCGCGAATTGCGCAACCGGATACGGATAGTCGAAGCCTTGCAGCTCGGGGCCGTAGGCGGGGCCGTCATTGCCGGCTGCTGGCGCGGTGTCCTCGGCATGGGCGTGAAAAGCGCAGGACATCGCGAGCGACAACACGACAGAACGAAGGACGGACGGCTTGCTACGCACTGGATTCATTTTTTCCATTTCGAGATGACGTCGGCCGACGCATTCTAGCGCGCTTGAAAGTTCACGCGCCCACGCGCTGCCCGCCCCGCGCCCTGTCTGCAGCGCTTATACTTGCGGCCCCGATCGTCGTCTGGATCTTTACAAGCATGTCATTCCGTATCAAGGCATTCGCCGCCGCGCTCTTCGCATTCGTCAGTATCGGCGCATCCGCGAGCGACTGCCCGCAGTTCAGTCCCAACGGCCGCGCGCCGGTCGTCGTCAATTCTAAGATGCGCGCGGAGACGCAGGAAGTCTGCTACACCGACTTCGCGCTGCTTCACTCCGGCATCACCAAAGGACCGCTCTGGTCGGCGGAACATCTGACCGCCAACAGTGTCGATCAGGCAAAGAACAACACGCGCACCAATCGCTTCTTCGTCGAAAAGCGCTTGCCGCCCGGTGAGAGCGCGCAGCTTTCCGATTACAAGAAGAGCGGTTACGACCGCGGCCATATGAGCCCCGCGGGCGATCGCGCGAGCAAGCAAGGCATGGCCGAATCGTTTTCGCTTGCGAACATCGTGCCGCAGGATCCCTCGAACAACCGGCGCATCTGGTCGCGCATCGAGGAAGCGGTGCGCAGGCTGACGGAGGAATCGGGCGAAGCGTTCGTCGTCACCGGCCCGCTCTTTTCCGGCCGTCAGTTGCAGACGATCGGCGAATCGCGCGTGTTCGTGCCGACGCAACTGTACAAGGTGGTCTATTTGCCACAGCGGCAGATTGCGTTCGCGGTGGTGGTTGAAAATACGCCGACGGACACGTACACGATGAAAACCGTGCGCGAGCTGGAAGCGATGAGCGGTCTCGCGTTTCCCGGCATACCGGACGGACTGAAGGACAAACGAATTGGAGGGTTGCGAGGTGTTTAAACCATTTGCGAACGATACGGACGTGATGAACATCGCGGGCGACGCGATCAACATCGAAAACGGCGTGAAGCGACTGACGATCAGCGGCGATCTGACGATTGCCCGCGACAAGGCGGGACTTGCCAACGCGCTCGCGCTTCAGAAGGCGCTCGGTGCGATCATCGAAGCATTGCAGAGCGAGGCCTCGCTGCCCGCGAAGTTGCCCGACGAACCGGCCGCGCCGTCAGGCACCGCTGACAACCCGTTTATCTGAAGCGGCGATCGGAGACAGCCGCGCGGAGAAATCGAAGTGATCGAATGCCATGTCGGCCCGAGTCCGCTTGGGCACATCCTGTATCGCGCCGAAGACGACTGCTTGACCGGGCTCTTCTTTCTCGGGCAGAAGCACTTTCCCGCCGGGTTGCCGGAGCCGACGCTGTCCGAGACGCCGCCCGCATCGCGCGTAATCGGCGAGGCGCGCGAGCAGATCGGCGAATACTTCTCTGGCGTGCGCAAGGCGTTTTCGATCCCGTTGACGCTCAACGGCACAGCGTTTCAGCGGCAGGTCTGGGATGCACTGCGGCAGATCCCTTTCGGCGAAGCATGGACCTACGGCGATCTCGCGCGCCGACTGGGCTTGCCCGCGGGCGCATCGCGGGCGGTCGGCGGCGCGAACGGCCGCAATCCGATTGCGATCATCGTGCCGTGTCACCGCGTGATCGGCGGCGACGGAGAATTGACCGGCTACGCCGGCGGCGTGGAACGCAAGCGTCACTTGCTCACGCTGGAGGGCGGCCCGGGTCGCGAGCAACTCGCGCTCTTCTGAACCGGCCGTCCTCGGCGCAAAGATAAGAAAGCCCGCGAACCGAAATGGTTCGCGGGCTTTTTCGTGAGCGACGTACTTCGCCGTTTTACGGCGTGAGCGTGACTTCCACGCGACGATTCTCCGCACGACCGACGCTCGTAGCGTTCGACGCGATCGGGTTCGCCTTACCGAATCCCTTCACCGAGTAATTGTCGGCATGCAGGCCGCGTTCTTTCAGATACGTGAGCACGGCCTGCGCGCGACGCTGGGACAGACTGACGTTATAGGCATTCGGCCCGGTCGAATCCGTATAGCCCTCGACCGTCACGGAGGCGAAGTTCGCACCCTGTGACTCGGCGACGAGCTGATTCAGAATGCCCTTGGCCTTCGGCGTTAGCACGGCGCTATCGAAGGCGAAGTTCGTCTTCTCGTCCAGCAAGATCTTGCGCGGCGCGGGGGCCGCTGCCTTGACGGGAGCCGGCTGCGGCTCGGGCGCCGGCGTGCTGGTCACGGGCGCAACCGGCGCCGCCTGCACCGGCGTCGCGCAATTGAAGATCACGTTGCGGGGATCGTTCGGCGTCTGAGTACCGGCGAGCGTCTGGAGCACATTCAACGGTTGATTGCCGCACATCTTCTGAGCGGCGGCCATACAGGCGCTGCCGTTCTCGAAAACACCGTAGCATTCGGCGCGGTAAGCCTTTTGACCATCCGACGTCTGAATTTGGCTGATATTGAACGCCGGTCCCGTGGTGGACGAGCAACCCGCAAGTGCAGCAGCGGCGATAAGACTAACGGCAAGGGTTTTCGTGAGCAATTTGGTGTACATGCGAGTCAATTTGAAAGCGCGAAGCCGCCGAAAGCGCGCCTCATTTCCAGGCCTGGGCTCATGCCAGAGGCGGCAGGCGGATTCATGGGTCATTCGGATGCGCTCGACTTTCGATGAGCACTCCAAAAGCTGCGGGATTGTAGCCCGACGATTTGCGCGGCTTAAGCGGACAACTCCCAAATTGAAGACGCCTCTCATGCGTATTTCAAAGCGCCTATTTGACCGGCGCGGGGAGATCGCCATCGGACTGCGTTTGCAGTTCCTGCACGCGGGTCTGCCGCGGTTGAAGCTGCGCCTGCGCGGCGGCCCGTCCGGTGCGCAATTCGCGGATCGCGTTCTGCTGCTCCGGCTGACAAGCCGTCGCCTGGCTTTGCGGCGCGCGAGCAATATCGAGATCGGCTTCTAGCCGCTCGGCGCGCTCACACTGCGCGCAGATTTGCCTGTCGGCAGCTTGATACGCTTGATTCCCGCATCGGCGAGTGATCGATGTTTTAGCGAAATCGGAATAAACGGGTTCGGCGCGCCCGTCATTTTGTGTTTTGGTCACGCGCCATATTTTTCTTTTCTGAAGCGCAACGTAATAAGCCCAGCGCTGCATTGCGATTCTTCCGTAACGGCAAAGCACATCACTCGAAAAGAATTGGCGCTGTGAAGCCGCCGATTCCAGACGCCTGAATCGCTTTGAAACGCGCGGATTTAAATCGACGGCTGGCGCCGGGAACCGTCTTGCTGCAATCGCGGCTCGCTCGCGCTGCGCAAGGTTTCGACCGGTTTGAGAATGCGAGAATCGCCCGGTAGGCCTGGCATGCGCGAGAAAATGTCATGGTCTGCGCGGAAGTCGAACGGCGCGGCCGACAGAATGCCCGCGTCGGGCAAAGGCTGGACCGCGTGAACCGGCCCGGCGGCCGCGGCAAAAAGCGCGAAAAAGCTGGCAATGAGCGCGAGAGCGCCCGGGATCGGGTGCGAACGGTGCATGGCAAGGAAAAGGCAATGAGGGCGCGCGAGCGCCGGAATGGAGCAGCCGGAGGAAACACGGCGTCCGTGTACTGCATGGTTCGTTATTTCAACAGTCGCCGCGCCTTCTGCCCATGAGAGAGTTCTCAAAGACTTCTTGCCCGGCGGCAGCCTTTCTCATCCGCCACGGGGATCGGGTGTGAAAAATGCGTGCCGCAGGCGTTCATGTGTGCGCGCACGCGCGGCCGGCGCATGGTTCGAGGACCATAGCGGAAGCGCAAAAAGCGCCCTGGAAACACAAGGCACCGCCCACGGAAGGCAGGGCGGCGGCGATCATCAGCACGGCAGGCGGCCACAGCTTGCCAAGACTCGGCCATAATGCGCCATCGCAAAAATGCCGGATCGCCAAGTAAAAACGAAAATGCCATGAATCAAGACGACAAGCACTCGACCGATCGAACCAGACAGTCCGGCCCCATCGACGGCAACGTCACGACCGGCGTCGTGGGCCTGGACGAGATTCTGGGCGGCGGCCTCGTCGAAGGCGGCCTGTATCTGATCGAAGGGATGGCGGGCGCGGGCAAGACGATCCTCTCGTCGCAAATCGGCTTTCATCGCGTCGCGCAGGGTGACATGGTGCTGTACATCACCCTGATCGCCGAATCGCATACCAAGCTTCTGTCCCATCTGAAGGGACTCTCGTTCTACAACGCCGACGCCATCTCCGACCGGATGCTCTTCGTCTCCGGCTATCACGAACTGATGCGCGACGGCCTGTCCGGTTTTCTCGCGCTGATCGCCTCGACCATCAAGACGAGCCGGCCGCGCTTCATGGTCATCGACGGATTCCGCAGTGCACGCGAATTCAGCTCGACGGAACTCGAACTTTCGCAGTTCATCCACGAACTGTCGGCATTCGTGAGCGCCGCGCGCTGCACGACGCTGATCCTCGCGCCGCTGTCGGGCAACGAGCCGCATCCGGAGCACACGCTCGTCGACGGGCTCATCGAGCTGAACCGCTACAACACCGGCATGCGGCGCGCCCGCGAGATCGAGGTCCACAAGCTGCGCGCCCGCGATCACCTGCTCGGCAAGCACTTCTTCAAGATCACCGAGCACGGCCTCGAGACGTTTCCGCGCATCGAGGCGTCGCCCGCGAACGATCAAGGGCCGCCCGATTTCAAGAGCAGGCTCGGCTTCGCGTTTCCCGATTTCGACCAGATGCTCGGCGGCGGCGTCGTGCGCGGCTCGACGACCACGCTCGTCGGGCCGTCGGGCGTCGGCAAGACGCTCGTGTCGCTCAAGTTCCTGCAGGCCGGCGTGGAGCGCGGCGAGCGCTGCGTCTATTTCGGCCTCTACGAGTCGCCCGAACGGCTGCTGGCGAAAGCGCAGGAGGTCGGCATCGATCTCGTGCCGGCCGTCCAGGACGGACGCCTCGTGATTCACTGGCATCCGGCCGTCGAACTGGCGATCGACGAGCTCGCCGTCGAGTTGATGAACGCGGTCAGAAACGCGAATGCGTCGCGGCTCGTCGTCGACGGTATCGACGGATTTTTCCAGTCCGCGAACCGCACCGAGCGCTTCGGGCTCTTTCTCAACGCGCTCATGCACCGCCTGCGCAACGCGGGCGTGACCACCATCCTCACCGAGGAGATGCCGCTCTACGGCGAGGTGAGGCTGCCCACGACGCTGCGCGCGTCCGCGATGACGGAGAACATCGTGCTCATGCGCTATGTGGAGGCGAATTCCGCGCTGTATCGCATGGTGTCGATCGTCAAGCAGCGCGAAGGCTCGCACGATTCGGCGATTCGCCGTCTCACGATCGACTCGCGCGGCCTGCATATGAGCGAAGGCTTCATCGGCCCGACGGGTCTGCTGTCCGGACACCCGTCGATCGCGCCCGCGCTCTCCGTGTCGGACCCCGGCGCGCGCGCATGAAAAAGATCCTCGTCGTCGACGATGAATTCGACATTCTGACCACGTGGCGGCTCGTGCTCGAAATGGAGGGCTACGAGGTCTCGACCGCGTCCAACGGGCGCATCGCGCTCGACGCGGCGCGCTCGAATCCGCCCGCGCTCGTCATTACCGACTGGATGATGCCGCACATGGACGGCGTCGAGCTGGTCAGGCAACTGGCGGCAAGCGACGGGCTCGCGCGCGTGCCCGTGATTCTGATGAGCGCGGCCGCCAATGCGCCGGCGCTCGAGCATCCGCACGCGCAGTTTCGCCGCAAGCCGTTTTCGATCGACGATCTGATCGACACCGTCCAAAGCCTGATCGGGCCGGCGTGAGCGGACGTAGGCACGCGGCGTGCTGCACTGGTGCGTTCCGGCAAATCCGGACTCAGGAAGAAACCGCTCAACCAAAGGGAGGCACCATGGTGCAGGATCAAGTGGAAGGCGTGGCGCAAAAAGTCGTCGGCAAGGTGCAGGACACGGTCGGCGCACTGACGGGCGACGAAGCGACGCAAGCCGAGGGCAAAGTGCGGCAGGCGTACGGCAACTTGCAGCAGAGCTACGGGCAGACTGTCGACAACGTGCGCCTCGCGGTGGCGAATCAGCCGATTCAGGGCGTGCTGATCGCCGCGGCGGTGGGCTTCATGCTGGGCGCGTTGTGGAACCGCGATCGTTGATGCGCGGATTGCCGTGCGCGTGACACATCGAGACCAGGGCCGGCGCGGGACACTGCGCCGGCCTTGTCGTTCATGGTGCCTCGCGCACGATGCCGACGAGCGCCGCCGACCGCGCGCAGCCGATCGCGATCCCGACAGCCGCCACGGCGAGCGCGCCATGCGTGCCGTCGATCGCCGCCGCAAGGGCGAGGCCGCCCGCGGCCGCTGCGCTCATCAGGCTCGCCGCAGGTGCGCCCGCCGCGCCGCCCATCGCGAGCGACAAATGCGCGCCGATGAGCGCGACCATCGCAATGACCGACACCACGGCGAGCGCGCCCGGTTGCGCGCCGAGCCCATAGGCGAGCGCCGCGCACGCGCCGGCACAGGCGAGATGCAGCGGCTGGAGGATCAGGTTCTCGCGCTTCGTCCGCGCAAAGATCAGATGACCCAGCGCCGCAATCGCGCCGCCCGCCAACACCCCACACGTGCCATTCAGGCCCGGCAGCACCCATGCGACGAAAGCGATCGTGGCGAGCAACGCGTGCGTCGATGCACTGGACGCGCCCCCGTCGAATCGATATCCGGCCAAGCCCGCGAAAGCCGCAAGCAGGAGCGCCGCGGCCAGCGGCGCGATGGCAGCCGGCCCGCCGCTCGCGCAAGCAGCGGCGACGATCACCGCGCCGGCCACCGCCCACGCGCGCAAACGCGCCGCGCCCATGCGCATCGACGAACCCGCCGACAGCGCCGCGAGCACGCAAAGCGCCCCGGCGAGAGCATCGGACATGCGTCGCTCCTTCAGGCGGCCAGCACGTTCGACAGCGTGCCGATGCCCGCGATCGACACATCCACGCGCGCGCCGTCCTTGATCGAGCCGACGCCGATCGACGTGCCGCACGCGATCACATCGCCGGGCACGAGCGTCATGTCTTGCGACAACATGCTCACTTGCTCGGCGGGCGAGAAGATCATGTCGTCGAGAGGATAATTCTGGCGCTCGACGCCTTCGACCGTCGTGACGACGCTCGATGCGCGCCAGTCGAAGCCGTTGCCCGGCGTGACGATCGCGGGCCCGAGACAGGTGAACGTGTCGAAGCCTTTCGAGCGGCACCACTGCGCGAAGTTGGGATCTTCCTGCAACAGCTCGATCGCGGTGACGTCGTTCACGCACGTGAAGCCGAAGATCGCCGCCTGCGCCTCCTCGACCGACGCCCCGCTCACCGTCTTGCCGATCACGATGCCCAGTTCGCCCTCATACGCGATCTTGCCGTGATAGCTCTTCGGCCGGCGGATCGACTCGTTTGGCCCGATCACCGACATCGGCGGCTTGATGAGAAAGAGCGGATGCTGCGGCGGCGCCTTGTCGAGCTTCTGCGACAGCGCGTAGTAGTTGTTCCACAGCGCGATGACCTTGCTTGGCTGGCACGGCGCGAGCAGCGCGAGGTCGGCGGCGGCAAAGGAGATGTCGGTCGGGCGCGGGCGGTCGAACATCGCGCCTTCGTGCTGCACGACGCGGCCCGAGTGCTGATCGAGCGTGCCGAAACCGATGCTGCCGCCCGCATCGCGAAAACGAATCCAGTGTGTCAAGTTTGCCTCCCTTGTGAGGAGCGCGGGCGTACATGGCCCGCGCTCTCGTCCCCTCCTCCTTACATCAGATCAAACCCGCGCCGCGCGCCCACTTGTATTTCGCGCCGAGCACCGCGACGGGCAGTTCCGTCGAGTAGGCGTAAGCAGGCACGCCATGCTCGTAAAGATACTCCGCCGCTTCCTCGACCTGCACGTCGCCCGCCAGCGACGCGACGATCGGCTTCTCGATGCCGAGCGCTTTCATCTCCTCCTTCACTTCAATCACGAGCTTCGCGAAGACCATCGGCGGCGTGATGATCGTGTGCCAGTAGCCGAGGATGATCGAATGGATGCGATCGTCTTCCAGCCCGAGGCGGATCGTGTTCTTGTACGTCGTCGGCGGCTCGCCTCCGGTGATGTCGACGGGATTGCCGGCCGCGCCGAACGGCGGGATGAACTTGCGGAACGCGGCGTCGAGATCGTCGGGCATCGTCATCAGCGACAGGTTGTTGTCGACGCACGCATCCGAGAGGAGCACGCCCGAGCCGCCCGCCCCCGTGATGATGACGACGTTCTCGCCCTTGGGCGTCGGCAGCTTCGGAATGCCGCGCGCGAATTCAAGCAGATCGCGCAGGGAGCGCGCGCGGATCACGCCGCATTGCTGGAACACGTCTTCGTAGATCTTGTCGTTGCCCGCGAGCGCGCCGGTGTGCGAGCTCGCCGCGCGCGCGCCGAGGCTCGTGCGGCCCGCCTTCAGAACCACGACCGGCTTCTTCTTCGACACGCGCTTCGCGGCCTCGGCGAACGCACGTCCATCCTTCAGGTCCTCGCAATGCTGCGCGATGATCTCGGTGTTGTCGTCCTGTTCGAAGAACGTGAGCAGATCGTCTTCATCGACATCGCTCTTGTTGCCGAGGCCCACGATCGCCGACACGCCCATTTTCGCCGAGCGCGAAAAGCCGATGATCGCCATGCCGATGCCGCCCGATTGCGACGACAGCGCGGCCTTGCCTTTCACGTCATATGGCGTGCAGAACGTCGCGCACAGGTTCTTCGGCGTGTAGTAGAAGCCGTAAATGTTCGGGCCCATCATGCGGATGTCGTACTGGCGCGCGATCCTGACGATCTCCTCCTGGCCTTCGTGATTGCCGGTCTCGGCAAAGCCGGAAGGAATCAGCACGGCGCCCGGAATCTGCTTCTCGCCCACTTCGACGAGCGCCTGCGCGACGAACTTCGCCGGAATCGCAAAAACGGCCACATCGATCACGCCGGGCACGTCCTTCACGCTCTTGTAGGCCTTGCGGCCCATGATCTCGTCGGCTTTCGGATGGATCGGATAGATCGTGCCCTGATAGCCGCCGTTGATGAGGTTCTTCATCACCGAATTGCCGATCTTCCCGTCCTCGTTCGACGCGCCGATCACCGCGACCGCATCGGGCTTCATGATGCGGTTCATCTGCTTGACGATCTGCTCCTGCGTCGGCCGGTAGCGCGGCGCCGCCGGCTCGAAGTCCATCACGATGCGCACGTCCGCCGCCACCGCTCCGTTCGGGCTCGCGAAGACCGGGTTCAGGTCCATCTCCGAAATTTGCGGGAAGTCATCGACGAGACGCGACACGCGCTCGATCAGCGTGATGAGCGCCTCGCGATTCACCGGCTCCGAGCCGCGCACGCCGCGCAGCACTTCGGCGGCCTGGATGCCGTCGAGCATCGATGCGGCTTCGTCGCGCGTCACGGGCGCGAGGCGGAAGGTCACGTCTTTCAGCACTTCGACGAGCACGCCGCCGAGACCGAACGCGATCAGCTTGCCGAACGACGGATCGGTCACCGCGCCGATGATCACTTCCTGCCCGGCGCCGACCATCTGCTGGACCTGGACGCCGACGAGCGTCGCGTTCGGGTCGTATTTCTTCGCATTCGAAATGATCGTGTCGAAGCCGGCCCGCACGTCGGCTTCGTTCTTCACGCCGACCAGCACGCCGCCCGCTTCGGTCTTGTGCAGGATTTCGGGCGATACGATCTTCAGCACCACCGGAAAGCCGATGAACGACGCGAGCTTCGCGGCATCGTCCGCAGACTTCGCGACGCCTTCCTGCGGCACCGCGATGCCGTATGCATCGCAGACGAGCTTGCCTTCGGGCGCCGTGAGCGAGGTGCGGCCTTCGGCCTTCACGCGATCGAATACTTCGGCGACGCGGCGCTTCGCGTCGGGTGCGTGCAGCGGCACGACCGGCGCCGCGTGCGTGGATGAGTTGGCTGCTTCGCTGCGTTCCTGGACAACCGTGCTGTTCATGTCGCGTATCTCCGATTTATATGGGCGTGCCGGGTCCGCGCCGCCTTCTCTCGAAGGCGGCGGGAGGCAAAGCAACTGCGTGGATGCGCTCAGATCGCGCCGAGGCTTCTCAGCGTGGCGACCTGGTCAGGCGTGTAGCCGAGCTCGGCCATGACTTCGTCCGTGTGCTCGCCGAGCAGCGGCGAGCGCACGACGTCCGTCGGGCTGTCGGACAATTTGATCGGATTGCCGACCGTGAGGTATTTGCCGCGCACCGGATGATCCACTTCGACCACGGTCCCGGTCTTGCGCAGCGACGGTTCTTCGGCGATCTCCTTCATCGAGAGAATGGGGCCGCACGGGATGTCGTGCTTGTTGAGGATTTCCATCGCCTGGAACTTGGTCTTCGACATCGTCCAGCGCTCGATCTCCGCGAAGATGTCCTTCAGATGCGGCAGCCGCGCGTTCGGCGTCTTGTAGTCCGGATGGTCGATCCATTCCTCCTTGCCGATCACCTTGCAGATTTCACCCCATACCGGCGCCTGCGTGATGAAGTAGATGTACGCGTTCGGATCGGTTTCCCAGCCCTTGCACTTCAGGATCCAGCCGGGCTGGCCGCCGCCCGATGCGTTGCCCGCGCGCGGCACCGCTTCGCCGAACGTGCCGTTCGGGTATTGCGGATACTCCTTCATTACGCCGGTGCGTTCCAGCCGTTGCTGGTCGCGCAGCTTCACGCGGCAGAGGTTGAGCACGCCGTCCTGCATGGCGGCGAGCACTTTCTGGCCGCGTCCGGTCGAGTTGCGCTGATAGAGCGCCGTGACGATGCCGAGCGCGAGATGCAGACCGGTGCCGGAATCGCCGATCTGCGCGCCGGTCACCGTCGGCGGGCCGTCGTCGAAACCGGTCGTCGAGGCCGCGCCGCCTGCGCATTGCGCGACGTTTTCGTAGACCTTGCAGTCCTCGTACGGTCCGGGTCCGAAGCCTTTCACCGACGCGACGATCATCCGCGGATTCAGTTCCTGGATGCGCTCCCACGTGAAGCCCATGCGATCGAGCGCGCCCGGCGCGAAGTTCTCGACGAGCACGTCGCATTTCTTCACGAGCGTCTCGAGCACCTTCTTCCCTTCGGGATTCTTGGTGTCGATGGTGATCGAGCGCTTGTTGTGATTGAGCATCGTGAAGTAGAGGCTGTCGGCGTCGGGGATGTCGCGCAGTTGCTCCCGCGTGATGTCGCCCGCGCCCGCGCGTTCCACCTTGATGACGTCCGCGCCGAACCACGCGAGCAGCTGCGTGCAGGTCGGCCCCGATTGAACGTGCGTGAAATCCAGGATTCGCACGCCGTCCAGCGCCTTGCCAGATGTGTTCACCGTCATGGCTTGTCTCCCAACTCTTTCGTTCGACGTTTATAGGTTCACATTTATTTGTACATCGTCTGCGCCATCGTGCCCGGCGCGTAGACAGTCGGATCGACCCAGATGTTGATGACCGCGCTTTTGCCCGTCTTCGCCACCGATTCGCGCGCCCGCTGCAGCGCGCCTGCGATCTTCGAGGCTTCGCGCACTTCCTCGCCGTAGCCGCCGAGCATTTCGGCGAAGCGGCCGTACGGCACATCCGAAAGCAGATTGCCGACATTGCCGCGCTCTTCGCCGTATTTCGCGAGCTGGCCGTAGCGGATCTGGTTCATCGCGGAGTTGTTGCCGATCACCGCGATATACGGCACACCGAAGCGGTTCGCGGTTTCCATGTCGAAGGACGTCATGGAGAACGCGCCATCGCCGTAGTAACAGAGTACTTCTTTCTCGGGGTTGGCGAGGCCCGCCGCAATCGCGAAACCCGTGCCGACGCCGAGCGAGCCGAGCGCGCCCGGGTCCATCCACTGGCCGGGGCGGCGCGGGCGAACGGCCTGCGCGGAGATCGTCACGACATCGCCGCCGTCGCCGATATAGATCGTGTCGTCGGAGAGGAACTGGTTGATTTCGTGCGCGACGCGGTACGGATGGATCGGGCTCGCATCGGAGGTGAAGAGCGGCATCAGCTTGGCGGTCGCGGTTTCCTCAAGCGCGGCGAGCTCGCGCATCCACGCCTGGCGCGCCTGACGCTTGTCGTTCTTCAGGCGTCCCGTCGACGCTTGCAGGACTGCGCCGAGAATCGCGCCCGGATCGCCGACGAGACCGAGATCGATATCGCGGTTCTTGCCGACCGTGCGGTAATCCATGTCGATCTGCACGAGCTTCAGGTCGCGGCTGATGCGCTTGCCGTAGCCCATGCGGAAGTCGAACGGCGTGCCGACGATCACGATCAGATCCGCCTTCGCGAAAGCCTGCGAGCGCGTGCGGTCGAAGTGATGCGGGTCGCCCGGCGGCAGCAGGCCCCGGCTCGCGCCGTTGAAGTAGCCTGGAACGTCGAGGCCGCGCAGCAAGGCGATCGCTTCTTCGTGGCCGCGCGCCGTCCACACTTGCTGGCCGAAGAGAATCGCGGGACGTTCGGAGTTGACGAGCAGATCCGCGAGCTGCTCGATCGACTGCGGATCGCCGACCGATTTCGTCGACGCGCGATAGCGGCCGGGCTGCGGAATCACGGCCTTCGACACGTCGATTTCACGGTCGAGCACATCGCGCGGAATCTCGAGATACGCCGGGCCGGGCGCGCCGTTGAAGGCTTCGCGCGCGGCCATCGACACCATGTCGGCGACGCGCTCGGTGCTCGGCACGGTGGCGGCGAACTTGGTGATCGGCGCCATCATGTCGACGTGCGGCAGATCCTGCAGCGAACCCATCTTGTGCTGGGTCAGGGCGCCCTGCCCGCCGATATGAAGGATCGGGCTTTCCGAGCGGAACGCCGTGGCGACGCCCGTCACCGCGTTGGTGCAGCCCGGTCCGGCGGTCGTCACGACGCAGCCGAGCTTGCCGGTCTGACGGGCGTAGCCGTCGGCGGCGTGGGCGGCGACCTGCTCGTGGCGCACGTCGATGATGCGGATGCCTTCATCGACGCAACCGTCATAGATATCGATGATGTGGCCGCCGCACAGCGTGAAGATCGTGTCGACGCCTTCGTTCTTCAAAGCACGGGCGACCAGATGGCCGCCCGAAATGACGCCTGCGCCGCGGGTCTTCTGCTTCAGCGTGTCATCGGCGGTGGTGGTGGCTGGAGCGACTTCAGGGCGGCTGCTGACGACTTCGGACATTGTTGTCTCCTCCTCGATGGGGTGGTGTGCGGGGCTCCCGTGACGTCGTCCTGCCGTCCGGTTCCTGTGATATACAATATTCCACACACAGTATTAGTCAACTATAGTCCGATCGGCGAAAACCCTGTGATGCACTGCAAGATCGTCGTGGCGGCCGGTTTGGCGTGCTTTTCGACGTGCTCAACGCTGCAGTGCATCAATCGCTGTATGCCTTCCATGCGCGTTAAGAAGTTGCTGAACACCGGACCGCATGCCTCGATAAAAGTGTTTTGACCGCCGTGAAATCTGATATACAGTATTTCAGCGCGCCCTTGGATACGCGTTTGTGGCCGCGCGCATTCCCATCAGAGGACATCAGGAGACGCAATGAACATCCACGAATATCAGGCGAAGACGCTGCTGCGGAAGTACGGCGTCGCGGTTCCAGCGGGCCGCGTCGCCTTTTCCGCGCAGGAAGCCGCCGACGCGGCGAGCGCGCTCGGCGGGCCGGTCTGGGTCGTGAAATCGCAGATTCACGCGGGCGGCCGCGGCGCGGGACGCTTTTCGAATGATCCGGACGGCAAAGGCGGCGTGCGCGTCGTGAAATCGGTGGACGAGGTACGCGAGAACGCGCAGAAGATGCTCGCATCGGTGCTCGTGACGAAGCAGACCGGGCCGGCGGGCAAGGAAGTGAAGCGTCTCTATATCGAGGAAGGCTGCGATATCGCGCGCGAGCTGTATCTCGGCATGCTGGTCGATCGCGCCACGTCGCGCATCACGATCATGGCGTCGACCGAAGGCGGCATGGAGATCGAGGAAGTGGCGCACCGCACGCCCGAGAAGATCCTCAAGGTCGCGATCGATCCGGCGACCGGGCTTCAACCCTTTCACACGCGCCAGATCGCATTCGGACTCGGCCTGAGCGGCAAGCAGGTCAGCGCGGCATCGAAGTTCATCACGGCGCTGTATCAGGCGTTCGTCGATCTCGACGCGTCCATCGTCGAAGTGAATCCGCTCGTCGTGACCGGTTCCGGCGACGTGATGGCGCTCGACGCCAAAATCAATTTCGACGACAACGCGCTCTATCGCCATCCCGACATCGAAAAGCTGCGCGACGAAGACGAGGAAGATCCCGCCGAAATCGAAGCGGCGAAACACGGGCTGAACTACGTGAAGCTCGACGGCAACATCGGCTGCATGGTGAACGGTGCCGGCCTCGCGATGGCCACGATGGACATCATCAAGCTCTATGGCGGCGAGCCGGCAAACTTTCTCGACGTCGGCGGCGGCGCGACGCAAGAACGCGTGTCCAGCGCGTTCAAGCTGATCCTGCGCGACCCGAAGGTGCAGGGAATCCTCGTCAACATCTTCGGCGGCATCATGCGTTGCGACGTGATCGCGCAAGGCGTGGTCGCGGCGGCGCGCGAAGTCGACCTGCGCGTGCCGCTCGTCGTGCGCCTCGCCGGAACGAATGTCGATGCCGGCCGCGAAATCCTGCGCACGTCCGGTCTCACGATCATCCCCGCCGAAAACCTCGCCGATGCCGCCGACAAGATCGTCAGCGCCGTCGCCGCTGCCCAACACTAACGAGGAAGCCGACATGAGCGTTCTGATCGACAGCAACACCAGAGTCATCTGCCAGGGCTTCACCGGCGCGCAAGGCACGTTTCACTCGGAACAGGCGATCGCGTACGGCACGCGCATGGTCGGCGGCGTGACGCCCGGCAAAGGCGGCACGACGCATCTGGACCTGCCCGTGTTCGACACCGTCGCCGATGCGGTCGCGAAAACCGGCGCCGACGCATCCGTCATCTACGTGCCGCCGCCCTTCGCCGCCGACGCGATCCTCGAAGCCATCGACGCGCAGGTGCCGTTCATCGTCTGCATCACAGAAGGCATTCCGGTGCTCGACATGCTGCGCGTCAAGCGCGCGCTCGCCGGCTCGAACAGCCGGCTCGTCGGGCCGAACTGCCCGGGCGTCATCACGCCGGGGCAATGCAAGATCGGCATCATGCCGGGGCATATTCATCGGCCGGGAAAGATCGGCGTCGTGTCGCGTTCGGGCACGCTTACTTATGAGGCCGTCGCGCAGACGACCGCCGCGGGGCTCGGGCAGACGACCTGCATCGGCATCGGCGGCGATCCGGTGAACGGGACGAACTTCATCGACTGCCTCGCGCTCTTTCTCGAAGACGACGCCACCGAGGGCATCATCATGATCGGGGAGATCGGCGGATCGGCGGAAGAGGAAGCCGCGCAATTCCTGAAGGAGGCGAAGACGAAAAAACCGGTGGTCGGCTTCATCGCCGGGACGACGGCGCCGCCGGGACGCCGCATGGGCCACGCGGGCGCGATCATCTCGGGCGGATCGGGCACGGCGAGCGCGAAGATCGACGCGATGAAATCGGCGGGCATCCACGTCGCGGATTCGCCGGCCGCCCTCGGCGAAACGATGGTCCACGCGATACGTTAGTGGTTCGTCCGTTTCATCGTTCAGTCGACGCGTCGTTGCTTGCGACGACGCCCGGGCAAGCGTTGGCACTATCGGTTCTGTCATTCGGAAAGCAAAAAAGGCTGCGCGGCAAACGCCGCGCAGCCTTTTTCATTATTGAACCTCAAACCGCCATCAATCCAGAAAGTCGCAATTCGCCTCGACGAACGCCGCCAGATCCAGCGAGTGCTGCTTCACGAGCCGCTCGACCAGCTCGGTATCGCGCTTTTCCAGCGCCTCGATGATGCGCATGTGATCGACGATCGAGCGCGACGCCCGGTCGCTCTGCGAGATCGTCATCTTACGGATGGCGCGCACATGCACGAAGATGTTCTTGATCGTATCGAAGATGATTTCCGACTTCGACAGCCGCACGATCGCAGAATGGAAAGCGATATTCGCTTCCGAATACTCGTCGATGTGCTCGGCGGGCGTCGAGTCACGGAAATTGTCGAACATGTGGCGCAAGTGGGCGATTTCCTCGTCCGTTGCGCGCTGCGTCGCGAGCCGCGCCGCCATGCTTTCCAGCGCCGCCCACATATGGATCATCTCGACGATCTCGCGCTTGGTCTTGCGCAAGATGTAGACGCCGCGGCGCGGCACCGTTCGCAGGAACCCTTCCTGCTCGAGCAGCGTCATGGCCTCGCGGATCGGGGTGCGCGAGACGCCGAGCGCCTCGGTCAGCTCTTTCTCGTCGAGACGGATTTCTTCCCGCGAGCGGTAGATGTCCGCCTCGGCGATCGCCTGCCGCAGCTTCGCGTACGCCTGGTCGCGCAGCGAAACCGTGGCATTGATCGGCTCCAGCGAAAGTGTGAGCCCTGACGGACGAACGTCGGGGCGAACTTCCGGCCTGTCTACGGATTGAGTATCAGATGGCATTGATGGCTTGATTTCCCAAGTGCGGACGGCCAGCGTCGACACGCTTGCCCGAACCGCCGTTCTGGTCCTCCGCCGCAAGACCGGCGAATCGACCGTGATCCTGTGCGCGCTGCAGCATGTTCTGCGGCACCGCCGACGCAATCATAAACGTAACACCCATACCCACGGCAACCAGCGCGAATCCGACAACAACCAACAGGGCGATGCTCATCTCAGGCTCCGGTTAAATCACTCAAGAGCCCTCAGTATATGCTGCATCGCAACAGCGATGCAACATATTTTGCATCTTGTATATCAGAAACAACGTTGGTGCCTTTGTCTGCAGTTTAGGCGGCTTTTTGCGATTGCGGGAGCGGCAGCGGCTTCGCCGTGCCCTGGTTCACGCCCTCACGCAGTTTGATCAATGCGAGGACCGCATCAAGCATCGGCGTGCCTACGTGAACCAGCCGGCCGATTTCCTGCACGACCGTCATCAGCGGGTCGATCTCCATCGGGCGTCCGGCCTCGCAATCCATCAGCATCGACGTCTTGTGCGCGCCGACCGCGCCCGCGCCGTTGATGCGCCGCTCCACATCGACGCGGAAGTTCACGCCGATCTTGTCGCCGATGGCCTTCGCCTCCAGCATCATCGCCTTCGAGAGCGCGCGGGTGCCGGGATCGCTCGTCAATACGTCGAGCGTCGCGCCGGTCAGCGCGCTGATCGGGTTGAAACACAGGTTGCCCCAAAGTTTCAGCCAGATTTCGTCGCGGATGTTGTCGCGCATCGGCGCCTCCATGTCCGCCTTGGCCATCATGTCGTGCAGCGCCTGAAGACGCGGCGTGATTTCACCGCTCGGCTCGCCGATCGGAAACTTCTTCCCGTAGTGATGCTCGATGACGCCCGGCTCCGCGATCTCCGCCGCCGGCAGCAGCACGCAGCCGATCGCGCGTTCCGGTCCGAACACGTCCCATTGCCGCCCGCCGGGGTCGACGCTCTGCAACTTCGTGCCTTCCAGCTCGCCGCCGTGCTTGTAGAAGTACCAGTAAGGCAGTCCGTTGACGGCCGTGACGATCGCGGTCTCCGGGCCGAGCAGCGGCGGAATCAGGTCGACGACCCCAGGAATCGAATGCGCCTTGAGCGCGATGATCACGTAATCCTGCGGACCGAGTTCGGCGGGATTGTTCGTGCAGCGCACCTTGACGACATGCTCCTCGCCATCGATCCGCAGCTTGACGCCGTTCGCCTGCATCGCCGCGAGATGCGGTCCGCGGGCGACGAAACTGACGTCCGCACCGGCGCGCGCCAGTTGCGCACCCATATAGCCGCCGATCGCGCCGGCGCCGTACACGCAGATTTTCATGGTTCGTCTCCTGAGGGTTGTAGCCTTATAGCCTTCTGATATACAAGATACTACATTCCGTATTGAGCAAGAACAAGGCGAATCGTGCGCTCGCAAACGAGCGGAAACCCGCATGCGCAAGAGGCGCCGCGGGTGCGGATGAAGAAGGGAAAGCGCCGGTCAGGCGCCGACAGCCTGACCCGAGATGAGAGTATGCGACGAGGACGCGACGATGTGTGACCACACACTGGCCGCGCTCGCGCGCAATGCGCGGCTCTTGCGCCGCACGAGCATGATCGTGCGCGACGCGTTTGGCACGAGCGGGATGAAGCGCGTCTGCGCGCTGTCGCATGCGGCGCGCGCGTGCATCGGCAGAATGCCGACGCCAAGCCCCGCTTCGGCCATGCGCGCGACCGCCGCCGGCTGCGTGAGTTTCTGACGCACCGCGCCGGTCACGCCGTGCAGCGCGAGCGCGGCTTCGATGGCGCGAAGGCTGCCGGTATCGTCATCGAGAAGAAGCAGCGGGGTGCCGCGCAGTTGCTGCCAGTCGATGCGCGCCGCGCCGCTCAACCGATGCGATACACCGACGACCGCCGCGAGGCCGTCGGCGAAAAGCGGTTCGGCGGCGAGCTCGTCGAGATTCTCCGGCGCGGCGACGAGGCCCAGTTCCGCCTCGCCCGAGCGCACGAGTTGCAGCACGGCGTTCTGCGGCCGATCCATCATCACGATCGTGATATCCGGCAAGCGCTCGTGACAGGACGCGAGCATGGCGGGCACGACGCTCGCCGTGAGACCGCAACTGCTCGCGAGATTCACGACACGCGGCTCGCCGCCCTCCTGCGCGCGCGGCCGTAGCGTCGCTTCCAGTTCTTCGACGAGCGGCGCGATGCGCGCGAGCAGCCTGCGTCCGGTGTCGGTGAGCGCGACCTGGCGCGTGGTGCGATCGAAGAGCCGCAGTGCGATTTCGTCTTCGAGTTCTCTGATGCTGCGGCTGACTGCCGATTGCGTGATGCCGAATTCGTCGCCCGCGCGCGTGAAACTGCGATGCCGCGCGAGCGTGACGAACAATCTCAGCTGATGCAGCGATACGCTGAGCGGCGGAGATTGTTCGCGCGTCATGCCTCGACGCCTTACTGAACCGTATTGCGCGAGGCGTCCCAGCCCGTCTGGAACGACGCGTTGATCGACGATTCCGCCGACGTTTCCGCGAGCGTGTTTTCGATCCAGCGCTTGCGCATCGGCGCAAGGACGAACTTCGCGCACAGTCCCGCCGCGATCGACGTCACGGCCGCCGTGATGAACACCGCGTTCCAGGAGCCGATCGACGCGAGCACCGACGCAAGCGGCACCAGCATCGACGCCGTGCCCTTCGCGGTGTACAGCGTGCCCGCGTTGGCGGCGGCGTATTTGCTGCCGAAGGTATCGGCGCAGGTCGCAGGAAAGATCGAGAAGATCTCGCCCCAGCAGAGGAACGTCATCGCCGCGAACAGCATGAAGAGATACGGATTGTGTCCGAACTCCATCAGCCCGAGCAGCGCGACGCCTTCGCCCAGGAAGATGATGAACATCGTGTTCTCGCGGCCGATCTTGTCCGAGATGAAACCGCACAGCGGGCGCGTGAAGCCGTTGCACAGGTTATCGATGGACAGGGTCATCGCGAGCAGCGGCAGCGTCACGCCGAGAAGATTCACCGGCATCTTGGCGAAGCCGTACTCCTTCGCGATCGGCCCGAACTGCGCGGTCGCGATCACGCCGCCCGCCGCGACGAACACGAACATCAGATACAGCACCCAGAAGAGCGGCGAGCGCACCATCTGTCCTGTCGTGTAGTCGATCTTCGTCGACACGATGCGCTTGGCCGGCACGATGCCCTTCGGCGGATTCGGCCGCACGAGCATCAGCGCGAGCACGAAGATACACACGCCCTGCAGAATGCCGAAGAACATGAACGCGTGCTCGTAGCCCGAGCTCTGGATCATGTTGGAGATCGGAATCACGGTGACGGCCGCGCCCGCGCCGAAACCGGCCGCCGTCATGCCCGCCGCGAGACCGCGCTTGTCCGGGAACCACTTGAGCGCCGTGCCGACGCACGTGCCGTACACGCAGCCCGCGCCGATGCCCGCGACCACCGCCCCGATGTAGAGATGGATGAGACTCGTCGCGTGCGCGTCGATGATCCAGCCGAGCGCCGCGCAGATCGAGCCGCCGATGACGACCGGCCGCGGCCCGAACTTGTCGACGAGCCAGCCCTCGACGGGCACGAGCCATGTTTCGGTGACGATGAAGATAGTGAAGGCTGTCTGAATCGCCGCTTGTCCCCAATGGTGTTTCGCATCCATCGGAACGACGAATAGGGTCCATGCGTATTGCAGGTTGGCGACCAGCCCCATGCATATGATGCCGATCACTAGCTGGAACCATCTGTTGTGGTGACGCCCGTGCGATTGCCCGGACACAACCGTGTCTGCGCTTGCCATGTCTGTCTCCGTTATGTGTCATAGCGCTCGTGCGGCGCTTGATGTGCTGCGAGAAACCGGCGCAGTGCGTCGGCGGCGGGCGGTCGGTCAGGGAACGTGCTCGGTCCGGGCGGCGTGGGCGTGAAGCCGCTTGTCGCGCAAGTCGCGCGTATTGAAATGGGCGATCGATTCGCACATCTGGCAAACATCCGCGTCAGGCGATCGAAGATACATTTCGAGCGATTCCCAATAAGGTCCGGATGGTTGATACAGCCTTTGCAGGCTTTGCGTGCTGATCAGTTCTTCTCGTGTTGCCGCGCGGCGCTTGCCGATGCTCGGGGTTTAGCATGGCCGTCCGTGCTCACCGCGACTGTCCGCCTTACAACTATGGGGACGTGAAAGCATCGTGGGGGAGAAAAACGATTAAGGAAAGTTAGAAAAAATTATTGTATAAATTAGATATCGTTAATGGATGAAGGATTGTCGTGCTTCGCAACGCCACCCTGCGTCAATTGAAGATCTTCGAGACCGTTGCACGTCGACTGAGCTTTTCCCGCGCCGCCGAGGAACTGTATCTCACCCAGCCCGCGGTCTCGACGCAGGTGAAACAACTGGAGGAGCACGCCGGTCTGCCGCTCTTCGAGCAACTCGGCAAGAGAATCTACCTCACGCCGGCCGGGAATGAAATGCTCCATTACAGCCGGGCGATCCTCGAACAATTCCGCGAAGCCGACGACGCCATGGCGCGGCTCAAGGGCATTTCGGGTGGAACGCTCAACGTCGCGGTGATCAGCGCGGGCGATTACTTCTTCCCGCGGCTGCTTGCAGCGTTCACGCAGCGTAATACCGATGTCAGGCTCAATCTTGCGGTGCACAATCGCGAAGAACTGCTGCATCAGCTTTCTGACAACCTCACCGACCTCGCCGTGATGGTGCGTCCACCGCGCGATATGGATACGGCCAATGTGTCATTCGCGCCGCATCCGTATGTGATCGTTGCGCCGCCCGATCATCCGCTCGTCGGACGGAGGAACATGCCGCTCGAAGCGCTGGCCGACGAGCCGTTCATCGTCCGTGAGCGCGGTTCGGATACATGGAATTCGATGGAGGAAGGTTTCGCCGGCAGGCTTTCGAACCTGAACGTCGCGATGGAAATCACGAGCACGGAGACGATCAAGCAGGCTGTGATCGCCGGCATGGGTCTGAGCTTTCTATCCGCGCATACGATCAGCATGGAACTGCAGGTCGGGAAGCTGGCGGTGCTCGATATCGAGGGTTTTCCCGTGATGCTCAACTGGTTCGTCGTGCATCGGAACAATAAGCGTCTGCCGCCGGTGGCGCTCGCGTTCAAACAGTTTCTTATCGAGGAAGGCGCTGCGCAGATCGAAGCCATCACCCAGATCGTCGCGAAAACCGGCAAGCCCAACTCATAACGTTCAATGAATAGATAAGCGAAAAAAGTTTAACTGTCGTATATGGATCATGTTTTCTATCCTGCATTCATGCCCCACGGCCATACAGGAGACGATCATGAGCCATGCAACGTACAGCGATGACCGCGAAATTCAGGCGCAGGTCTGCGCATTCAATACCGCTTTCGAAGAACTCGACCTGATGTTCCGTTGGGATGCGCAGACTTATCTCTCGCTCGCATCGGCCGACAGCGACTACGGGAAAATTGCGCAATACATCGAGACCCACTCTCCGCATCTCTTGAAGGCGTATAGCGCGGAGTTTCTCTGCCAGGCGATCGTCGAGCGGAAAAATTCGACCATTGAGGCGTGCCGGCAAAACACGGTTCAGTATGAAGACAGCACGCAACGGGCGCGGCTTTGGAGAGCGCGCGACGAGGCAACGGCGCGCGTCTGAAGGCGCTTCAATATCAATAAAGGCGGCCCGGGAAATCCCGGACCGCCTTTTTGCGCTTTGTGCATTTTTACGCCTCGCCGCGGTTGCCCGCGGCGGCCTCGATCTTACGGCGTCAGCGCAACCCAGACCGCCTTCGGCTCGGTGAAGTTCTCGATGGCGACGTCGCCATGCTCGCGGCCGAAGCCGGAATCGCCGCCGCCGCCCCAAGGCAGGCGCACGTCCGTGAAGCCGTAGGTATTCACCCAGACCGTGCCCGCCTTGAGTTCGGCAGCCAGGCGATGCACGCGGCCGATATCCGCGCTCCACACGCCCGCGGCGAGGCTGTATGCGGTGCCGTTGGCGATGCGCAGCGCGTCGGCTTCGTCGTCGAAGGGGATGACGCTCGCGACCGGACCGAAGATTTCTTCCTGCGAGATACGCATTTCGTGCTCGACCTTCGCGAACACCGTCGGCTCGACGAAATAGCCGCGCTCGCCTGAGCGCCTGCCGCCCGTCACGAGCGATGCGCCCTCCCCTTTGCCGATGTCCACATAGTCCAGCACGCTCTTCATCTGCTTGGCGGAGATGAGCGGGCCCATATTGGTTTCCCGCTTCGACGGATCGCCGAGTTTGATCGTCCGCGCGCGCTCCGCGAGCCGCTCGACGACTTCGTCGTAGACCGCGCGCTGGGCGAGAATCCGCGAGCCGGCGGAGCAGACTTGTCCGGCGTTGAAGAAGATGCCGGAGGCCGCCGCGCGCACGGCGCCATCGAGATTCGCGTCCGCGAAAATCACGTTGGCGGACTTGCCGCCGAGTTCGAGCGTGACACGCTTGAAGTTGCCTGCCGCGCCCTGCAAAATGCCGCGCCCGACCGATGGCGATCCGGTGAACGTCACTTTGTCGACGCCCGGATGCGCGACGAGCGCGTCGCCGACGACCGAGCCTTTACCGGTCACGATATTGAGCACGCCCGGCGGCAAGCCGGCTTCCAGCGCGAGCCGCCCTACCATCAGCGCGGAAAGCGGCGTGATTTCGGCGGGCTTAACGATCAGCGTGCAGCCGCACGCGAGCGCGGGCGCGATTTTCCACATGCCGATCATGAGCGGGAAATTCCACGGCACGATCGCCGCGACGACGCCGACGGGTTCGCGCACGGTGTAAGTCAGCGCGTCGGGGCGCGCAGGCACGACCTGGCCGTTGATCTTGTCGCACCAGCCGGCGTAATACGCGAGCGTATCGATGGCGGCGGGCACGTCCTGGCGCTGCACGCCCGCGATCGGCTTGCCTGCGTCGAGACTTTCGAGCGCCGCGAGTTCTTCCTGATTCTCGCGCAGCAATTCGGCGAGCTTCATCAGGATCCGGCCGCGCTCGGCGGCACGGATCGCGTTCCACGGTTTGAGGGCGGCGCGCGCGGCCTGCACGGCGCGGTCGACATCGGCGGACGTACCCTGTGCCACGCGGGAAATCGGGTTCTCGGTGGCCGGATCGAGGTTCGTCGAGTACTCGCCTCCGCTCGGTGGAACGAATTCGCCGTTGATCAGCAATTCGTAGCGCTTCAGTTCCGTGGTGCTGTCCATGTCTCGCTCCGTGTGTTTTTCCGAATCACTTTATGTTGAAGCAGAAAAACCACCCATGAAAGCAAAACATTTTTATTGTTTATATAGGCCGGAATGTATGGACGGATATAGCGGCGGCCGGTTCGATCCCGGCGCAACGAGTCATCTCCTCGCCTCCTTCGACAGGCGAAGCGATACGAGCGACTCGTCGCATGGCTTCGGACATCGGGCGGCGCTATACTTGCCAGCCTTTCGTTTTTCTCGAGTCTTCAAGCAATACATATGAACGCACTACCTCCCTGCCCCAAGTGCCATTCCGCATTCACTTATGAAGATGCGGGCATGTATATCTGCCCCGAATGCGCGCACGAGTGGTCTGCGCAGACGGACACCGCATTGGAGCCCGCCGCGAAGATTTATCGGGATTGCGCTGGAAACGTCCTTCACGATGGCGACACCGTCACTGTCATCAAGGATCTGAAGCTCAAAGGCGGTGGCGGCGTCGTCAAGATGGGCACGAAAGTCAAAAACATTCGCCTCGTCGATGCCGATCACGACATCGACTGCAAGATCGACGGCTTCGGCGCCATGAGCCTCAAGACGGAATTCGTCAAAAAGGCTTGACGCACGCTTCCTTCACTGTTCGTTTGCATTCCGTATAGATCGAGATTCAACGCGAGACGCGCGCGGGCGGCCGATATCCCGGAATCTGACGCAACGCGCGGTCGCACGCCGCCGAAAGCGCGGCAAGCCGCTCGACGTTCGCGCGCATGTCGAGCTGCGTGCGCGCGATAGTCTCGCGAATCTCTTCAAGCCGGGGCAAGATGCGCTCCGCGATCACGCCGCCCTCGTCCTTTTGTTCGAGACACGCTTGTGCATCCTCGCGTGCTTCGTGCAGTTCCATCACCGAAACCTTGTTCTGCGCGAGAAGACGCGCATAGGTTTGCGCCAGTTCGCCGAGACCCATCGATTGCATTCGCGCGACGAAATCCCGCGTCGATCGATAAGCGAGCTCGCCCGCGTCATAGGCCATGAATTGAGCGTCGAGGATGGAAAGCGAGAGGCGCCCTTCGGGTGTTGCGAATTCGAGCTTGGTCGGCATGATGCGGCGGCAGGTTTTGATGTACCCGAATTCTATAAAGCCGACCGGCATGCGCTTTTCGGACGACGCCGAAAGTCACTGCGAAAGCGCGCAATGCATCGTTGCGGACCAAACGCCGAATATTCAACATCCCGAAACGATGACTTTCCATTGAGCCATATTTCGATATGCACCGCCCGATCGGATTTAATCTAACCGTTACACGAGCCGCATCTCGACCACCACCATTTCCGGCTTGAAAAGATGTATTTCCTGTATCAATAATGGATGCGTCTTTCGCGCTGGCCTTTCCACGATGCCAACCGAGATCCGTCGTGCCCATGGATGAGAACAACGAAATACGCAAGTCCGAAGAGTTGCGCAGCTTTCTGTTTCTGACCGTCGTCATGGTTCCCGTGCTCACGGTCATGATCATTGCCGCCTATGGCTTCATGATCTGGTTCTACCAGATGCTGATCGGCGGCCCTCCGCATCATTAACGAGCGTCGCGACTATTTCAATCAAATGGATCTCGAGCCCGTCGATAGCAATGATCGTTTCGCCGATAAGACGGATGAGTCTTGCGAATATCACATCGCCGGCGTCGTTGTATACGCACGAATAGAAGCATTGCCGAGCGTCACGCAGGCGCTCACCGCATTACCCGGTGCACAGGTTCACGGATCGAGCACCGACGGCAGGATCGTGCTCACGCTCGAAGCGGACCGTTCGTCCTGTGTCGCCGACCAGTTGCACGCGGCGCAATCGATACCCGATGTGGTAAGCATCGCGCTCGTCTACCAGCATCACGAACACGCCGATTCGCTGAACGAGGATATCGCCGATGAAACTGACTCGTCGCGCGTTCATTAAGCAGACGGCCGCCGCCACGGCCGCCGCGTCCGCGGGCATCACGCTGCCCGGCATGGAGGCCGTCGCCGAGAGCGACGACATCGCGTGGTCCAAGGCGCCGTGCCGGTTCTGCGGCACGGGATGCGGCGTGCTCGTCGGCGTGAAGGGCAATCAGGTGGTCGCGACACAGGCGGACCCGCAAGCCGAGGTCAATCGCGGGCTCAACTGCGTGAAGGGCTACTTCCTCTCGAAGATCATGTACGGCCAGGATCGCCTGACGACACCGCTCATGCGCATGAAGGACGGCAAGTTCGACAAGAACGGCGAGTTCCTGCCCGTCTCCTGGGACGTCGCGTTCAATGTGATGGCCGAGCAGTTCAAGCGCGTGCTGAAGGAAAAAGGGCCGACTGCCATCGGCATGTTCGGCTCGGGGCAATGGACCGTGTGGGAAGGCTATGCGGCCGTCAAGCTCATGAAAGCGGGCTTTCGAAGCAACAACATCGACCCCAACGCGCGGCACTGCATGGCCTCGGCCGTGACGGGCTTCATGCGCACCTTCGGCATGGACGAGCCGATGGGCTGCTACGACGATATCGAGGCAACCGATGCCTTCGTGCTCTGGGGCTCCAACATGGCCGAGATGCATCCGGTGCTATGGACGCGCGTGACGGCGCGGCGGCTGTCGAACCAGAACGTGCGCGTCGTCGCCCTCTCGACATTCGAGCATCGTTCGTTCGATCTCGCCGACGAGACCATCGTCTTCACGCCGCAATCCGATCTCGCGATCATGAATTACATCGCGAACTACATCATCAGGAATGGCAAGGTGAACCGGGCGTTCGTCGACAAGCACACGAATTTCAGGAAGGGCAATACGGATATCGGCTATGGCTTGCGGCCGGACGATCCGCTGCAAAAGGCGGCGAAGAACGCCGGCGACCCGAACGGCTCGCAGCCCATCGGCTTCGAAGAATTCGCGCGGTTCGTCTCGCGCTATGACGCAGCCTATGTGACGAAGCTCTCGGGCGTGCCGAAGAACAAGCTCGACCAGTTGGCGCAGCTATACGCCGATCCGAAGACCAAAGTCGTGTCTTTCTGGACGATGGGCTTCAACCAGCACACGCGCGGCACATGGGCCAACAACATGGTCTACAACCTGCACCTGCTGACGGGCAAGATTTCGACGCCGGGCAACAGCCCGTTCTCGCTCACGGGACAGCCTTCGGCGTGCGGCACGGCGCGTGAAGTCGGCACGTTCTCGCATCGGCTGCCCGCCGACATGGTCGTGACCAACCCGAAGCATCGCGAGGAAGCCGAGCACATCTGGAAGCTGCCGAGCGGAACCATTCCCGACAAGCCGGGCTTTCACGCCGTCCAGCAGAACCGCATGCTGCACGACGGCAAGATCAACGCCTATTGGGTGATGGTCAACAACAACATGCAGGCCGCCGCGAACATCAACAACGAGGCGCTGCCGGGGTATCGCAAGGATTCGAATTTTGTCGTCGTGTCGGAGGTTTATCCGACGGTCACGGCCGTCGCCGCCGATCTGATCCTGCCGTCGGCGATGTGGGTCGAGAAAGAAGGCGCATATGGCAACGCGGAGCGGCGCACGCAGTTCTGGCATCAGCTGGTGCAGGCGCCCGGGGGCGCGCATTCGGATCTCTGGCAACTCGTCGAATTCTCCAAGCGCTTCAAGGTCGAGGAAGTCTGGCCCGCCGAACTGATCGCGAAGAAGCCGGAGTACAAGGGCAAGACGCTCTACGACATCCTTTATCGAAACGGCCAGGTCGACAAGTTTCCCGCATCGCAAGTGGACGCGAAGTATCGCAACAACGAAGCCGCGGCGTTCGGCTTCTACATCCAGAAGGGGCTCTTCGAGGAGTACGCGAGTTTCGGGCGCGGACATGGTCATGATCTCGCGCCGTTCGACATGTATCACCAGGCGCGCGGCATCCGCTGGCCGGTCGTCGACGGCAAGGAAACGCGCTGGCGCTACAAGGAAGGATCCGATCCCTATGTGAAGGCCGGCGCCGACTGGCAGTTCTACGGCAATCCGGACGGCCGCGCGGTGATCTACGCGCTGCCCTACGAGCCGCCCGCCGAATCGCCGGACAAGGAATATCCGTTCTGGCTCGCGACCGGCCGTGTGCTCGAACACTGGCATTCCGGTTCGATGACGCGCCGCGTGCCCGAGCTCTATCGCGCGTTTCCGAACGCCGTGTGCTTCATGCATCCCGATGACGCGAAGGCACTCGGCATCCGGCGCGGCGTGGAAGTGCGCGTGATATCCCGGCGCGGCGAGATGCGCACGCGCGTGGAGACGCGCGGCCGCGACAAGCCGCCGCGCGGGCTCGTGTTCGTGCCGTGGTTCGATGCGAGCCAGCTCATCAACAAGGTGACGCTCGACGCGACCGATCCGATCTCCTTCCAGACCGACTACAAGAAGTGCGCGGTCAGGATCGTGCGGGTCTAGGAGCACGACATGCGCACGCTGATCGCTCTCGTCATCGCATCGCTGCTCGCTCTTGCCGTCATCGCGATCGCGCAGCCCACGGTCCCGAATCTGCCGTTCCACGACTCGCTGCGCGGCCTGACGCCGATCGGCGAAGAGACCCGGGCCCCGCTCATGGCGCCCACCGAAAACAAGGACGTGATACGCGGCCTCAACTACGCGCAGCAGCCGCCGACGATCCCGCACAAGATCGACAACTATCAGCTCGACAAGAACGCGAACCGCTGTCTCGCGTGTCATGCGCGCAGCCGTGTCGAAGAGAGCGGCGCCGTGCCCGTCGCGGTTTCGCATTACATGGACCGCGAGGGCGTGGTGTCCGGGCATCTGTCGCCGCGCCGCTATTTCTGCACGCAGTGCCACGTTCCGCAGGCGGACGCGAAGCCGCTCGTCGGGAATACGTTCGTCGCGATCGAAGACATCAGGCGGCAGCCGGCATCCAAGAACCAGAAACGATGAGCGATCGACATGTGGGCACTGATCAAGCGCTACTGGGTCACCATTCGACGGCCGAGCCTGTACTACAGCCTCGGCTTTCTGACATTGGGCGGCTTCGTCGCGGGCGTGATCTTCTGGGGCGCCTTCAATACGGCGATGGAACTGACCAACACCGAAGTGTTCTGCACCGGCTGTCACGAAATGCGCGACAACACCTTTGCCGAACTCAAGAACACGATCCACTTCAGCAACCGCTCGGGCGTGCATGCCAAGTGCTCCGACTGCCACGTGCCGCACAACTGGACGGACAAGATCGCGCGCAAAATGCAGGCGTCGAAGGAAGTGTGGGCCAAGGTATTCGGCACCGTGAACACGCGCGAGAAATTCCTCGACAAGCGGCTCGAACTCGCCGAGCACGAATGGGCGCGCTTCAAGGCCAACGATTCGCTCGAATGCCGCAACTGCCACTCGTTCCAGTACATGGACTTCACGCGCCAGAGCCCGCGCGCGCAGGAGGCGCATCAGCGTTTCCTCGAGACGGGCGAGAAGACGTGCATCGATTGCCACAAGGGCATCGCGCATGAATTGCCGAACATGACGAAGGCGCAGGAGATCGAGAACCGAAAGAAGCAGTGAGCGCGGCTCAAGGGTCTGGTCACAACGAGAGAGGAAACATCGATGCTCAGCGCCCGGCAACTCGACGTGATGCGCGGCGGCCGCACCATCGTGGCCGGCGCGGATTTTCACGTCGATGCCGGCGCGGCGCTGCTCATCCACGGCGCGAACGGCAGCGGCAAGAGCTCGCTGATCGCCACCCTCGCGGGCTTGCTGCCGCCCGCGGCGGGAAGCGTGTCGTGGCGCGGCGTGGACGTGCGCGAGCATCCTGCGCGCTTTCGCCATGACCTTGCCTGGCTCGGCCATGCCGACGGTTTCAACGGAGAACTGACCGTCGACGAGAATCTTCGTTTCGCCGCGCTGCTCGGCGCGAGCATGGCATACCGGAGCGAGTGCGATGTGCTCGAGCGCGCGGGCGTGCGGCCGCTCCTGCACACGCGCCTCAACCGTCTGTCGCAGGGGCAAAGACGGCGCGTCGCGCTCGCGCGCCTCGTGCTTTCGGCCAGGCGGCTCTGGCTGCTCGACGAACCCACCGACGCCATCGACGAAAGCGGCGCGCGCTGGTTTGCCGAATGCGTCGACGCGCATCTGCATGAAGGCGGCACGCTCGTCGCGACGACGCATCGCCCGTTGCCCGTCGATGCCGCGCGCACGCGGCACCTGCATCTGGAGCGAGGCGCGGCATGATCGGGCTGACGCTTCAGGTCATTCGCCGCGAACTGCGCCTGAACTGGCGCTCCCGCACCGTGACGCTTTCCGTGCTGCTGTTCTTCATCCTGGCGTCGAGCCTGTTTCCGCTCGGCATCGGTTCCGATCCGAAGCTATTGCAGGCGATTGCGCCGGGCGTGCTGTGGGTCACGGCATTGTTCGCGGCCTTGCTGTCGGCGGGCCAGCTCTTCAGCAACGATTTCGCGAGCGGTGCACTCGAGCAGATGCTGCTTTCGCCGCAGCCGCTCGCGGGCATCGTGCTCGGCAAAATCGCCGCGCACTGGCTCACGACGGGTCTCGCGCTCGTCGTGCTCGCGCCGGTCGTCGCGCTCGAATACGGGCTGGACGCACGCACGATTCTCATGCTGATGGTTTCGCTTCTGATCGGCACGCCGCTGCTCTCGCTGATCGGCTCGATGGGCGCGGCGCTCACGCTCGGCGTGCGCGGCGGCAGCGTCGTGCTCGCACTTCTGATCCTGCCGCTTTACGTGCCGGTGCTCGTGTTCGGCGTCGGCGTGGCCGATCCGGCCGCGAGCAGCGCGTGGTCGAACGCGAACGTCTCGCTGCTCGCGGCGGCCCTCTGTCTTGCGCTCTGGCTATGTCCGTGGGCGAGCGCCGCGGCCCTGCGCATCTCGATGGAATAGCGCCCATGAACTGCTTTCGCTATGCGTCCCCGCGCAACTTCGAACGCTTCGCCGCACGCGCGACGCCGTGGTTCGGCATCGCGTGCATCGCGTTGATCGCGGCGGGGCTAGTGATCGGCCTCGTTATCGCGCCCGCCGATGCGCTGCAGCGCGACATCTACCGCATCATGTTCGTGCATGTTCCCGCCGCGTGGATGTCGATGTTCATCTATCTCGTGATGGCCGCATACAGCGCGCTGCATCTCGCGATGAACGCGCGCCTCTCAGCGATGATGGCGCGCGCGCTCGCCCCGACCGGCGCCCTCTTCACCGCGATCGCGCTGATTACCGGCGCGCTGTGGGGCAAGCCGACCTGGGGCACGTGGTGGGTCTGGGACGCGCGGCTCACGTCAGAACTGATCCTCTTCTTCCTGTACGTCGGCTTTCTTGCGCTGCATGCCGCGATCGACGGCACGCGCCGCGCGGACCGCGCGTGCTCGGTGCTCGCGCTGATCGGCGTCGTCAACATTCCGATCATCTATTTTTCCGTGCAGTGGTGGTACACGCTGCACCAGGGGCCATCGCTCGGCTTCGGCAGCGGCGTGTCGATGACCGCATCGATGGCATGGGGCATCGTCGTGATGAGCGCCGGATTCTGGTCGTATGCGATCGCGGTATCGCTCGCGCGCGTGCGCGTCATCATGCGCGCGGCAGATCGCATGCCGGCGGGCGACGAAGCTCCCGCGCGAATCCGGGAGCATGCAGCATGAACATGGTCGAGTCCGTCATCGCGATGCTCGCCGCGAACCCGATCCTCTCGGCCGCGTTCGCGATCACCTTTTCGCTGATGGGCGCGCAAGCGTGGCTCGTGCTCCGCGCGCTGCGCGAACCGGAGTCGCGCCGATGAGGGCGCGGCATCGCCGGTTCGCGTTCATCGCGTTCGGCGTTGCGAGCGCCGGGCTCGCGTGCGCGCTCGTGCTCAATGCGTTTCGCGCCAACGTCATGTTCTTCGTGAGCCCGAGCCAGATCGCCTCGCACGACGCGTCGCGCACGCAGCGCTTCCGGCTCGGCGGGCTCGTCGAGCGCGGCTCGCTCGTGCGCGATGACGGTGGCCGCGCCGTCCGCTTCGTCGTCACGGACGAACGCGCATCGGTGACGGTCACGTACGCGGGCGCGCTGCCCGATCTCTTGCGCGAAGGCAGCGGCGTCGTTGCACAAGGCACGCTCGGCGCCGATGGCCGCTTTCACGCCGACGAAGTCCTCGCGAAGCACGACGAGAAGTACATGCCGCCGCAAGTCGAACGCGCGCTGCGCGAAGTGCGCGCTGCGGCGGACGCGAACCCGGCCACGCGCCGATGATTCCCGAGCTCGGCCACTTCGCGCTGATTCTGGCGATGCTGCTCGCGCTCATCGCGGGCATCGTGCCGATGCTCGGCGCGCGCTTCGGGATCCCGCAATGGATGCGCGTCGCCGCGCCCGCCGCGTGCGGGCAATTCGGCTTCATCGCGATCGCGTTCGGCTGTCTCGCGGCGTCCTTTCTCGGCGATGATTTCTCGGTGATCTACGTCGTCGAGAATTCCAATTCGGCGCTTCCGGCGATCTATCGATTCACCGCCGTCTGGGGCGGCCACGAAGGCTCGCTGCTGCTCTGGACGCTTCTGTTGACGCTCTGGATGACGGCCGTCGCCGCGTTCGGCCGCCGGCTTGCCCAGCCGTTCGCCGCGCGCGTGCTCGGCGTGATGAGCTGGCTCGATGCGGGCTTTCTGCTGTTCATGCTGCTGACGTCGAATCCGTTCACGCGCATCATGCCGCCCGCGATGAACGGCCGCGATCTGAATCCGCTCCTGCAAGACCCGGGCATGGTGATCCATCCGCCCTTGCTGTACATGGGCTACGTCGGATTCTCGGTCGCGTTTGCGTTTGCAATCGCGGCCCTGCTCGACGGCAAGCTCGATGCCGCGTGGGCGCGCGCATCGCGTGCCTGGACCCTCGCCGCATGGATGTTCCTGACGCTCGGCATCATGCTTGGCAGCGGCTGGGCGTATTACGAGCTCGGCTGGGGCGGATGGTGGTTCTGGGACCCGGTCGAGAACGCGTCGTTCATGCCGTGGCTCGTCGGCACCGCGCTGGTTCATTCACTCGCCGCCACCGCGAAGCGCGGCGCATTTCGCGCGTGGAGCGCGCTGCTCGCGATCTGCGCGTTCTCGCTTTCGCTGCTCGGCACTTTCCTCGTGCGCTCCGGCGTCGTGACGTCGGTGCACGGATTCGCGTCCGATCCGGCGCGCGGCGTCTTCATCCTCGCGCTGCTCGCCCTCTTTTCGGGCTGCGGCCTCGCGCTCTTCGCCTGGCGGGCGCCGCGCGCGGCATCGTCGGCGGTGGGCTTCGAGCCGGTGTCCCGCGAAGCGCTGTTGCTGTCGAACAATCTGCTGATGCTGGTCGCCGCCGCTTCGGTGATGCTCGGCACGCTCTATCCGATGATCCTCGACGCACTCGGCCTCGACAAGATTTCCGTCGGCGCGCCGTATTTCGACAGCGTATTCGTCCCGCTGATGGCGCCGGCCGTCTTTCTGATGGGCGTCGCGCCGCTCGCACGCTGGAAGGCCGCCCGCCTGCCAGAGATCGCCGTACGCCTGCGCTGGGCGGCGCTCGTGAGCGTCGCGTCGGCGTTCGTGCCCGGCGTGTCGCGCCCGCTCGTGAGCCTGGGCTTTCTCCTCGCGGCGTGGACGTTCGCCACGATCGCGACGAGCGTGTACCAGCGCATCGTCAGCGCGAGACAGCGGGTGCGGCTCGCGACAGTCGGCATGTGGCTCGCGCATGCGGGCGTCGGCGTGTTCGTCGTCGGCGTGACAATGGTGAAGGGCTTTCCCGTCGAACACGATGCGCGGCTCGCGCCCGGCGAACATATCGATGTCGGCGGCTATCGCTTCCGTCTCGACGATGTACGCGAAAACAACGGCCCGAACTATCGTGCGATGCGCGCGACGATCAGCGTGACGCGCGACGGCCGCGCTATCGCCACGCTCGATCCGGAGAAGCGCGAGTTCCTCGTCTCGAACACGCAGACGACCGAAGCGGCCATCGATCATGGGGTGCTGCGCGACCTCTACGTCGCGCTCGATCAGCCGGCCGGCGGCAACGCGTGGACCGTGCGCATCCAGATCAAGCCGTTCGTGCGCTGGATCTGGGGCGGCTGCATTCTGATGGCGCTCGGCGGCCTGCTCGCCGCGGCGGACCGGCGTTACATGAGACAGCGTGCGCCGCAGTCCCGGCGCGCGCCGGCGCCGGCTGCTGAAACACCGCCGCCCCTCGGCGAAACCGGACGATGAAGCGCTTCCTGATCCCGCTCGCGGTGCTGGCGCTGTTGACCGCGGTGCTGGCGGCCGGCCTGAGACACGATCCGCGCCGCCTGCCTTCGGCCCTGATCGGCAAGCCCGCGCCCGCGTTCGATCTGCCGCGCCTCGATGCGTCCGGCGAGCGGGTGTCGTCGGACGCGCTGCGCGGTCAGGTGTGGATACTGAACGTGTGGGCGTCGTGGTGCGAGGCGTGCCGCGACGAGCATCCGGTCCTGATGAACGTCGCGGCCAGCGGGGCCGTGCCGGTGTACGGCCTGAACTACAAGGACGAGCGCGAGCCCGCGCTGCAGTGGCTCGACACGGCCGGCAATCCGTATGTGGCTTCGCTGGTGGATCGCGACGGGCGCACGGGCATCGACTATGGCGTGTATGGCGTGCCCGAAACGTTCGTGATCGATCGGGCGGGCGTCGTGCGATACCGGCAGGCCGGACCGATTACCCGCGCGTCGCTGGAGCGCGTGATTCTGCCGCTCGTCGGCGTCCTGCGGCAGGAGAACGGCCGTGATTAGACGCATCGCGTCGATTCTCCTCATGCTCGTGTCGTGCGCTCACGCGCAGGAATCGCCCGACGACGAGCGCGCGCGCCGACTCGCCGAGCATTTTCGCTGCGTCGTGTGCCAGAACCAGAGCCTTGCCGATTCGAACGCGAGTCTCGCCGCCGATCTTCGCGCGCGTATTCGCGAACAGGTGGAACACGGCGCGAGCGATGACGAGATCCGGTCCTACATGGTGCGCCGCTATGGCGACTTCATCCTGTACCGGCCGCCTGTGAAGCCCGTCACATGGGCGCTGTGGTTCGGACCGTTCGCGGTGCTCGCGGCCGGCGCGGTCGCGATGGCACGGCATATCCGGCGCGCGCGAAACGCCCGGCGCCAGAGGAGCCCGTCTCCATGATGGCGTTCTGGCTGATCGTTGCCGCGATGATGACGGGCGCGCTCGCGTGCGTCGTGCTGCCACTGCTTTACGCGCACACAGCCGGACGCGGCACGGCGCACGCGGCGCTCGCAGGCTTGCTGATCGCGCTCGTGCCGGCGTCGGCGCTCACGCTGTACATGCGCATCGGCGATCCGACGGCGCTCGCGATAGAGACTGCGCCCCGCGCAACGACGCAGGGACATGCGGACACGCCTGCGTCGATGGAAGCGGCGGTCAGTCTGTTGGCCGCGCGTCTGCAGCGCGATCCGAACGACGCGCAGGGCTGGTCGATGCTCGCGCGTTCCTACATGGTGCTCGACCGCCCGGACGACGCGACCGCGGCGTACCTTCGCGCGGTCGCGCTGAACCCGCGCGACGCGGAACTGCGCGCGGATTACGCCGACGCCTTGGCGAGCGCAAACGACGGCAATCTGAACGACGCGGCGTTGAAGGTCGTCGAGTCCGCCCTCGCCATGGACGCGAATCAGCCGAAAGCGCTGGCGCTGGCCGCGTCGGCCGCGTTCGACCGGCGCGATTACGCGAACGCGATTCAGTTCTGGCAGCGATTGAAGAACGTGCCGGACGTGGCGCCGGAGATTGCGCAGCAGGCGCAAAGGAATATCGACGAAACGCGCGCGCTCGCCACGGTGAAAGGGGCGGCCGTGCAAGTGCGCGTGAGTTTGAGCCCGGGGTTCGAGAAGCGCGTTCGTCCGACCGACACGGTGTTCGTCTACGCGCTCGCCGACGATGGCTCGCGCATGCCGCTCGCGGTACAGCGCCTGAAGGCGGGTCAGTTGCCCGCTACCGTGCGTCTCGACGATTCGATGTCGATGACGCCGGGCCGCCGTCTCTCGGATTTCTCGCGCGTCAGCGTCGATGCGCGCGTGTCGGCATCGGGACAGGCGCGGCCGGCGCCGGGCGACATGACGGGGTCGAGCGGAGTTGTGTCTTCGAACGGGGCAGGTGTTATCGAGTTGAGGATCGGTGATGTCGTGCGTTGAGTGCGTTTGTGCTTAGCGGGACAAGCCACCTTTGTTTATTCGCGCCAGGCACTTTTTCGCAAGCTCCATTCCGCCGTCAAAAAGGCGCGTCCTCGAATTCCATGAGCGGATAAACGGTCTGGCTCCCGTCGATGCTCAGCACCAGCCGCACCGCGTGGTGGAAGCTCGCATAGCGCCCCACGAACCGGCCAAGCACATCGCCGAAGAGCATCGCGTCGCCATGCCCGTCGAAGGCGGTCGTGTCGAGCCCCACATGAACACGAATCTCGAACCGCATATGCCCTTTCCCTACCGTCTGATGCTCGGTCAAGCGGACATCGTCGATGGCATCAATGCGTCGCTCGATGCCATCGCCGGGTAACCAATCGTAGAGTTCCAGGGCAGCGCGAAACGCCGACGCGCCAGCCATCCCGATCATGTTCAATTCGTTCGCGGCGCCCGCCGCAAAATGCCCCAGCACGCGCCAGTCGTATTCAGGGTGATGGCGTGGCGGATACAGCGGCAGGGTCGGCGCGGTCAGATTGCGCACCGACGCGATCCCGGTGAAGCCCGACACTGTCTGGGTGATCGTCGCCTCGGCGAGCGCCATGCGCGGCAGGCGGCCGTTGTTCGCGAGCGCGCGCACGGTCAGGTGCCGGTCCGGTGGCGGACGATTCTTATCGTGCCGCGCCTCGCGTCGAAAGCCTTCCCATAGCTGGCCCGCGAGCGTCAGCCAGAGCTCGCGCCCCGTCACGCCGAAGCGCTTCGAGCTATGGAAATACCGTTCCGGCTTCTCATAGCGCAGCGTCCAGCCGCGATGCCGGAAACTCGTGAACGCCTGATAGGCATGGCGCGCGCTGTCTTCCGGGTCGGCTGCAGTCACCGCAAGCACGTCATACGGCTCGATGTGATCGTCCACGCCCGGCTGCACGAGAACGCGATGTTCGCGATCATGCCAGTCTGTGGGACGCAGCGGCAGCGCATCCACTTCGAACAGGTTGATCACAGGCGTGCAGAAAAGACGGAAGCTCTCGCGGCTTACCGAATAATCACCCGGCACACGCCCGTCCAGTTCGATCTCGAAGGTCATGTGCGACTCGCCCGCCGGCAGCACCGAGGCGTCGAAGCCGCACAGATCGACGAAGTGGAATTTTTGAGGGAACACGAAATATTCCAGCAGCGTCTGTTCGCGGTCGAGCATGCGGTCGCGTTCCGGCTCCGTGACCGGCCAAAGCCGCGTGGACGGACCGAAGCCCGCCGCTTCGAAGCGCACGCCATCGAGCGGCTGCAACTCGCCGTTGCGCACCGAAGGCAGGCGCAGACCGATCGAGGCGACCTGGCGCGTCAGCGCCGCATAAAGCGCGGCTGCAGCGGGCCGCGCGCCGTGCAGATACAGACGAATGCGCGACAGATCCGTCGCCTCGCGCTGCTCGCCCAGCCACAGCCGGAACGTGAGGCGAATGGCGGTACGTCCGCCATCGCGCACCGCAACGTCGGCATCCTCGACCGAGAGCGGCAGCAGTTGCACTGCCTGCGTCGTCCGATAAAGACACTGCACCCGATCGGGACCGACAGGCGCCGAGCGCACCACGGCACCTGCCGGAATTTGCGCTGCGCTCGCGGCCCCGCGTCCGAGCGGCGTGCATTCGATGATCGACAGCGACGGGATCGCCCGCGCAGCATGCTCGTACAAGTTGTCGATGAGCGCCTCGGTGAACTCCGGGTTGCCATCATCGAGCTTCATGCGCAGGCGCGCCATGAGCAGCGCAAAGCCTTCAAAGGTCGCGCGCACGCTGTCGCCCTGCTCGCCGTACCGCATTCCCATGCGGCGCGCAGCGTCCGGCTGGGCTTTGGCAAACTCGGCCGACGCCGCACGCAGATAGCGCATTTCGGAGTCGAAATATTTGAGGAACGGGTTCTCGTGTTCCAGCGCGACGTGCTTCCATGGGGCGGTCATGGTTGCATCTCCGGTGGCAACGGCGGCAGGGACGCGACTCCAGCAAGCGCGCCGCCCTTGCCAACCATGAAGATGCGCTGCGGCAACTTGAAGCCGCGCAGCTTCAGCAAATCGAGCGGTCCCGCGCCGACCTGCGTCTTGAGGTCGTAGTGCAGAGGAACGCCGTTGCCCTGATTGAAGGTCAGCGCATAGGTCGTGCTGTCGAGCGGTTTGACCTGAGCCGTGCCGAGCAAACGCAATAGCGCCCAATCGCCATTCGCGGCGAACGCCATGCGCATGCCCGCATCGAGCGATTCCCACGTCAGTTGGACACGGCCGTTCTGGCCGTTGCCAGGCCATACGATCGATGTGTACGCCTCCAGTTGATTGAAGTACTCGATCTTCGTGCCGTCGATGCTCAGAATGCTGCGCGTCACCTCGGGCGTCGGATGCGGCATGATCTGGAATCGGTAGCTGGCATCGCCCTGCGCATACATCTGCGCGCCGAGCGTCGACAACTGGCGCAGCGCCGCGAGAAACGCAGGATCGAATTGCAACGCTTGTGGCGCGAGTTCGTTCGGCGCCCAGGCGTTGCCTTGAGGCTGGAGCATGCCCGCGAGTTGCGTCGTCACGAAACGCGCGATCAGCCCGGAATCGGGTTTGATGTAGCGGCCCAACTCGACGAAAGACGCGTCAGCGGTTGTGTCCGAGAAGGGATAATGGCCATCGAAAGTACTGGTGAAGGGGGCGGCGACCGATAAGCGCCACGCCTCGTTCAAGCTCGCTGCCGCGGGTTGCAGGATGGTCTGCCACGCCACATCGAGCGGGTGGGCGAACAGCGCATTGCCGAAGCCCGACCATTGCGAGCCGAGGCTCGCGGCGGTGAGGGCCGCGTCGTCGCGCGCCTGTGTGAGTTCGGAGAGCTTGCCCTATTTCGGGTTGCAGTAATTCATGACCGACGCGAGATCCCACGGGCCGACCATCGTGTCGCCATTGGTGCCCTGTGCAGGCTCGTTACACGACGATGGCGTATCCGGCCGATTTTGCTCATGCGCGAAGCCCAGCGCATGGCCGAATTCGTGCGCGGCGACCCGACGAATGCAATATTCCTCGCGCCCCTGACAACTCGGGGTCCAGTTCTTGAAAGTGAAATTCAGCGCCATTCCGCCTTGAGCATTGTTCAGCATCGCACCCAACCCCCGCGTGTGCGGGCCGCTGTCCTCGACCGTAATCCGAATACCGTAGTAGTTCGGATTACTGACGCACTGCTGCCAGCCCATAAACTGTACGCCGGAATATTTCTCCCACGTTTCTTCGATCGCGGAGCGAGTCCAGCTACGCTCTGCGGAATATAGCGCGAAATCGGCATTGTTCATGTCCCAGCACACGCCGATAGGAACATGATCCCAAATAACAGTCGACAACGCGTATCCCTTCACCGTCGCCTTCTCCTGCGCCGTCCACTGCGCGGCAGAACTCCTGCTCGCGGAAGTCAGAGCTTCGCTGCCTCCATCGCTTCCGCCGCACCCACTGATTAGCATTCCTGATAATATCGCCAGCGCCAAATCCCTTAGCCCCTTCATCTTTTTATCCGTTATGACAATCCACGCGTCCTCACGCATGGCATAAGAAGTATATTTTTAGCGCGCGATCAAACTGTCTCGTTCATTACAGAATATTTCCAAACGCTTCGCGTTTATGAATAAAATTGAAATCTACTGCTTTCAAGCAATCGAATGGCGGCAAGTCCCGCGCGATGAAAGCCACCTTCCGGCGGGCCAAAAAAACGGCACGCCATGACATATTCGTCGCACTCAACTGCCCATTGTCGTTCCGATCCGGATTGCAAGAATCCGTGATCGATTAGCTGTTCGCGGTGGCCGCAAAGGTGGAGCGCGGCACATCGCCTGAATTTCCACAAGCAGGTCCGGCCCCGCCTGGCTTGTGAAGATGACCATCGTCATGAAGGCGGCAGACGCGGCAAACCGCTGTTCCCTTGTGATAAGCGCGGTGCTCGCGCGTACTCCCGTCGGCCGCAATTATTTTTGGATTATCGGCGTGCTGCCCACAAGGCGTGGGCGAACCGCAAGGGATGCGGAGTAGAAGCGCGCATACGCGGGCGGGGCAAGGCAAGAGTCCGAAGGCCCGAGTGGTGACGTGACCCACCCGCGGCCCTGAACTGTCCCCGGAGTGTCCCTGAAAGCCCTCGTCAGGATGTGCCGTTAGCCGAAAGGCGTCCGCAGAATAAAGCATAAGCTGGCCGTTCATTGGGCTGCGGGCCCACCCGCGGACCATGCGAAAAAGCATAAAGTGGCCGATCGAACAAAAATAAAGCATAAGCTGTCTAAACGAAAATCTGTCTGTGCCGCAGGCAGATTTTCACCCGCACGACGATTGCACAGTGACGCCAACTCCACCGCAGTACGGTCGGCAGGATTCGTCACCAAGCGCGGGCCGATGGCATACAAATCATTCTCTCTCTGACGTCCGACTATCGGCAGCTATCGCATCGATAGTGGCGTTGAGCGTTGTGAGCAAATCTGCGTGGTGTCGCTTTAGGTGCTCGTGAATTGCCTCATTTCGTAGCAGACGAGTCGTGAAACCCTTGGCAACGACCAAAGACAGCATCGTGTCGCCGACGCTCTCCTCAGCCGCCTGGCTGTCTTGATTGAGCCGTTCCATCTCTTTCTCCATCCTCGCGAGGTCCTCTTGCGAGATGGAATCCATAGCTTTGGGACGAGCCGACTCTGCGAGCGCCTCAGGGCGGGTCGTCGCTAGCAACATCCCCGCGTAGCTCGCCGTAAATCGATTGGCGGCGATCATCATCTCAGCCGCTTCGATCTGACGCATCGGCTTCATTCTTTTTAGGATTGTGAAAACTCGTGGAATCACCATTCGGTCCTTCAACAAAGACGCCGCCTCAGGAGCAATTCCGTCGAGCAGATGAATCTTCTCGCGTACGCGTTTGATATCGATTTGAAGCACGGCCGCGATGCGCTCTTCGGAGGCTCCTTTCGCTAGAGCGGCCCGGATCATTCGATGGTCATGCACGGCGGTACTACGGTTAATGTGCCGATTGAACGTATAGGCTTCGTCATCGAGTGAGATCATGCATGGTGCCGTCTCTCGTTTGAGAGCCTTGAGCGCTTCAAGCCTCAGCCTCCCGTCCAAGAGATGATATTCACCCTCCCGCTCCGAACGAAATACCGCTAGTGGCTCTATGACGCCGAGCTCCCGGATTGAGCTCAAAATCGTTCTGAATTTGGGCGTCGACAACACTCGCTGGAGCATCGCGGTACTCGGACGGATTGAGTCAAGTGGCACCTCGACTATTTGATCTTCGAAGCCATGTTTGATACCAGTCATGGCAGCAACTCCTGGGGAATCCGGCTCGCAATCACTTCCGGAATATCTTTGATACCTTCTGCTCTCAGTAAGGTCCTGAAATGATCATCCGAAAGCAACCTCTTGAATGTGGAGATAAGTAAGAGAAGACGCTGCTCTTGAAGCGTTGCATTTTGAACGACCCGTTTTTGACGCCGGACCTCTGTTTGGTAGGTACGAAGGAGCTTTTGGGGAGTCGGTGCATCCTTCGGCATTGGTTTCTTTGAATGGTAGGCCTTCCCAATCGCCTCGCGCTTGCTGATAAGTTTGCGAACCTTGATCAACTGATCCCCTTTCAGCGTCCCTGACTCGTACGCGGCAAGCTGACGCTCGAATTGTCGAACGCGATGCTTGACGACGACTATGTGCGCTCGCTCTCGGACGTGCCGGCTGGTCAATATGTAATGCTTGGCGTGACGGATATACGTTGCGCAACTCGGTGTCAAAGCGCAAACAGACATTGTTCAGTGGTCAGGAATCGCTTTCGGTGCAACGTTTTTCGGCACCGCGGTCACGGCGCCAGTATGGGGCAAACTGGCAGATCGGTACGGGCGCAAGCCAATGCTTATTAGGGCAGCGATCGGTATGGCTGTCGTCATGTCCCTGATTGGCGTCGCTCGCGATGTTACCGATCTCGTGCTGCTCAGGTTGGTGGCCGGACTTGTCGGCGGATACGCGTCCGCATCGATCGTTATGGTCGGTACGCAGGCCCCGCGCGAACGCGCAGGGTGGGCGCTGGGAGTCCTGTCTACGGGTGCGCTGGCCGGCAACCTCATCGGCCCGCTCGTCGGTGGGTTTCTACCAAGCCTTGTTGGGATCCGCGGCACGTTTTTCATCGGCGGAGCCATTATAGCGATTGCCGCAGTCGCGACGATCACTCTGGTGCGGGAAGACTTCGACCGGAGCGTTGATGTCAAACTCAAGACAATGTCCAAAATAACGAAACAATCCGCTTCATCCCCCTTCGTTATTGCATCTCTTCTCGCCACGGCAATGATGGTGTTGCTCGCCAACATGTCGATCGAACCGATCATCACTGTGTACATAACTAACTTAGGCGTGTCCAACCAGAACCTTACGCGCGTGGCTGGCATCGTTATGGCATGTTCCGCATTCGGCAGCATGCTCACAGCTCCGCGACTCGGCGCACTGGCCGACCGCATCGGGGCATGGAAGGTAATTGTCGGATGTCTTTTAGCCACCGGCCTCACCATGCTCCCGCAGGCCTTTGTGACTAGTTGGTGGCAGCTTGCAATTCTCCGTGGACTGATGGGAATGACCATCGCTGGTCTTCTGCCCTCGATAGCAAAGCTTGTTCGTCATACGGTGAACGAGAGCAACTCTGGCAAGACCCTCGGATACCTGCAGTCTGCGCAATTCAGCGGACAAGTAGTGGGGCCATTACTGGGTGCTCAAATCGGCGCTCATGTAGGACTTCATGAGGTCTTCTTCGTCACCGGCGGCCTGCTTTTGCTCGCCGCAATGGCAAATCAATTCGTTCGAACGCGTTTCATCTCAGAGGACGTGACTCGTGTCTAGTTAGAGCCGATTCGGCGAGTACGAATAGCATCAGATTGATCCGGCCGAGCGGTTTCTTAGGTCAACATGAATCTTCATAGGAGCTCAGCATGTCGAACAGGCAACGCACTGCTGTCATTACCGGCGCATCAAGCGGCATCGGTCTCGCTTTGGCCGCAGCGTATCTAGAGCGCGGTTACAACGTCGTTGGCAACGCGCGGTCTGATGAACGGTTAGATGCCGCCTCAAAGAAACTTGGACAACCCAAGAACTTTCTCACTGTAGCAGGCGACATCGGCTTACCGGATACAGCCTCGGATATTTTCGACAGGGCCATTGAAACATTCGGTCAGGTGGATATCCTCATAAGCAACGCTGGAATCTTCATTGCCAAACCGATCGGGGGCTATGACACAGACGACTTTGACCGTCTCGTCAACACGAATCTAAAAGGATTCTTCTACCCAACGCAGAGGGCTGTCTCTCACATGGTTGCCAATGGAAACGGCCATATAGTGAACATCACGGCAGCCATCGGCATTCAGCCGAACGTCAATGTTCCGGCGGTTCTTCCTGTCATGGTTAAAGGCGGCTTAAATCAGGCCACGAAGTCACTGGCCGTCGAACTGGCGAAGCACAACGTCAAAGTCAATGCTGTGGCCCCAGGCGTCATCGACACGCCGCTGCAGAAGCCCGACCGCCACCCTTTCCTTGCCACGCTAAACCCGCTGGGCCGGATTGGTAACGTCAAAGAAATCGTCCAAGCTGTTCTTTATCTTACGGACTCAGATTTTGTCACGGGAACGATCCTGACCGTCGACGGTGGTGCAACTGCCGGACGCTGATCGACAGGCTAATTGCTGCATATAGCCGCACGTTTAGGTCAGTATCGAAGTTAGAATCGAGGACGAAACAACTTGACTAAGACACCGGGCCAACAGGCGGACCAGCGAAAGAATATCCCTCAGTGGCCGCCACTAACACAACGACTGATAGCTAGTCGCCTAAACTTGGGCGCGACCCTCGGGTCCGGCAACTCAACGTGCAGAGTACATTAAGCATGAAAAGAAAACCCAATATACTTCTGGTACACGGAGCCTGGGGAGATGCGTCCCATTGGCGACATGTAATCCCTTTACTGCATGAGAAGGGATATCCGGTTTCCGCCGTTCAAAACCCTCTCCTCTCCTTGACCGATGACATCGAACGTACCAGTAAACTGGCCGCAGCACAAAATGCTCCAACACTCTTAGTCGGCCACGCGTATGGCTGTGCCGTCATTACAGGTGCCGGCCTCACGCCAAACGTTGTAGGACTCGTATATCTAGCGGGGCCAGCGCTCGACGAAGGAGAGAGTCTCAGAAGCCTTTTGGCTCGCCACGAACGTCCCGAAGGATTCGACAACGTATATGAAGATCAGGATGGTCTGCTATGGATAAAACCAGAGAAATTCCATGAAACCTTCTGTCACGATCTCGCGGATGAGTCCGAGTCCTTGGTTTGGGCTCGCACACAAAAGCCGACCTCTCCGCTGTGTTTTGAAGAGATGATGGGCGTACCGGCGTGGAAAGTGAAGCCGAGTTGGTACCAGATCTCTGCCAACGATCGTCTGATCCGCCCAAAAACACAGATATGGATGGCTGAGCGAATGAACGCAAGAAGGAAAATCACACTGCCAACGAGCCATGCTTCAGTGGCGACTCACGCCGTGGAGATCGTTCGTTTGATCGACGAAGCCTGTACCGAAGTGGCTCTGTAATCTCGGTAGCCGGAAGGACGCTCATGGCGCGGCAAGATTATGCTTTGCGTTACCGGCATGCCGCGCCCTTCTCACCGACCATCTCCTCCGACGAGCCGACTTCAGCACCTCCGACTTCCAGGGCCTTGACTAACGGCTCCAATGATTCAGTTGATGTGCGATATAAGCTCGACAAGGCCAAGTTGGCCGAAAGTAAGTCCAGCAACCATGAAACGTCGAAACGCGTGATCCGCCGGCAGACGGGATCGATCTAATGATTTCGGCCAGACAGGCAGAATAGCGTCCAAGGTTGTGCACAAAAAACGCAAGACCGGTGCACACGCCCGCGACAACGCGACAAATTACGCAGCGCCAATGTCGCGCGTCCGCCTCAAATACCTCATCTTTGAAGGTGCGCCAGATCGTCTCGTCGAACGTGCTTTGCGGAGAGCGTATAAGATACCCGTGTATCGAATAATAATCGCGGCAGCCCGTCCCGACGTAAGGTCATACGGCGCGCTTGGATTCATGCGGGTGCGTTACGTCGTGACGATGAGTTGTCAGCCTTGGAACGAGATGCCACGTGCCATCCGCATGTCGAAAGAAAAACATTGCCCTTGAACCGGTGCCATCATCTGCCACTACACATACATACCGCTCATTATTACATCGGCGGGTGTGGCTCACTCGAAAACCTCTCTCCGGAGACAGTGACATCCATTTGTGAACCATGGCTCGTAATGAGGTGGCCGTTTGTTCTGCGCTGAACTGAACACCGTTAGAAATGTTTTTCGGACCCATTCGACACCCTCGACTGATTTCTTCGGTCGGACAGCCGTTCTCATGTTCAATCAAGTGGAGGACGGTTACTATCAGATTGTTGCCAACACACGGATAACACGCGTTGACGGTGTAACCCAATCCGAACAGCGCTGGCGTGAGCTTTAACGTCGGTGTTTGCAGTCGGACCGCTCGATTGCCGCTCCGATCGCGCCCGTAAGATCCGAGTCAGACTAACTCATCTACATTCGCTAAGACAGCTTGGTCAGCCGCAATCAGCTTGGGCACGTCCGAATGCAATAGTTCGATCCATGTTCTGATTTTGGCATCAACGAATCTGCGCGACGGATAGAGTGCATAGATGTTCATATCTTCCATGATGTAGTTAGGCAATACCCTCACTAACGTGCCATGAAGCAATGCATCGATCGCCACGTACAGCGGCAACATGCCGATTCCCAGTCCTTCCCGTACCGCAACCATCAGCGACTCTGCATTGTTTACGTGCACGGATCCACCGACCTCGATCGTTTCGCGACCATTTGGCCCTCCTAGCGACCAGCGGTTCGCGGGAAAGGCTGGAGTTTGCAATATCACGCACTCATGCGCTGCGACATCGCTGGGCCGACTGGGCATTCCTCGGGCTCGCACGTACGAGGGCGACGCGCATAAGATGCTAAAGGTCGTTCCAAGTTGCAACGAAATGAGGTCGGAGTTCGGTAAGCCGGCCGCACCGATCACCGCGACATCGCTGCCACCGCCAAAACTGCGAGGCAACGCCCTAAGTAACGTTCACCAGCATCTGTTAACGCCAAACGCCGAGTCGAACGGTTCATCAGGCGAGTTCGAAGATATCCTTCGAGCTCGGAAACCGAGCGCGACATCGCGCTTACCGTCGAATCCATTGAGTCCGCAGCGGCGGTGAAACTTCCCGTCTCGGCCACACGGACGAAGACCCGCATATTCCTTAAAGTATCCATCGCCACATTTACCACAAATTTAGAAGAACAAACGCCTATATACTTTGTCATCGCGATGACGCGCAACGCGCTAGTCGGGACCCTGAGCTGAGTATGCCGATTGTGCGGAGCTCGCTGAATCTCTAATTGCGTACCCCCTATCAACATCATCCCTCTACCGACGAGCGGTGTCCATCCTTGATTGTTCAATCCAAAGAACAGTAAGTTAATAAAGCGGTTGAGGCGAGATCCATGCTGACGCGTAAACTACGACTTAGTTGATATCCGCTGACTGAGCGACGCACTGCTGGGAAATGGCCGAGCCGCGACGACCGCCGGTTCACCGATGCCGTGGCTATTGCTCATAGTTCCGCAATAGCCGACCTCCGAGATTTTGCGCTTGAAAGAAGCCATTTCTGCAACGAGGGCGTCGAAGACCATTGGACTGGGAAAATGGCAACCCACGCGGCCGTTTCTCGCGACGTTCCGAACTGAACTATTGGAGGCCATCACGACTTCAAACCGAAAACGATCGGAACAGCCGACGACTCATGTTTTGCGCCGCGTCGAAAAACTTTTATCCGCCGTTGCGTCTCGCATCGAGCCGTCCACGCTGAGCGAACTCGCCGATGAAACGGGGATTCACTCGTCCACGGCCTACAGATTACTGTCCGATATGGTGACAAATAGACTTCTAGAACGAACCAATCGTGGCACGTTTAAGCTCGGACTATATCTACTCGTATTAGCAAACTTAGTAAAAATCCGTGCGTCGATGCATGGAGCAGCATTGCCTGCGATGAGCCATCTCCATGCGAGGATTGCCGCCATCGGGCATTGCGTCACGCGCGTTGATTGCCAGATTTAATAGAACGTTCTCGAGCTGGTGAACGTCGACGAACGCATTCCAAAGGCCGCCGGACACCACGGTCTCGACCTCGATGGTTTCCCCAAGTGCACGGCGCAGCAGATCATCCGTGCCGCGGACCATGGCCGCTAGATTGACGGGCTCCGGCCGAAGCGCCTGGCGTCGCCCAAACGCCAACAGCTGTGACGCCAGCGTTGCGCCGCGTTCGACTGCCTGAATTGCGTTTCCGAAGCGCTCCATTGACCACTGGTCCCGGGCGCAGCGATTTTGTAGCAGTTCGAGGTTACCGCGCAGGACTTGCAGTACGTTGTTGAAGTCATGGGCCACCCCGCCCGTGAGCCTGCCAATCGCCTCCATCTTTTGCGCGCGGAAAAGCGCGGCTTTTGTCTCCTCGAGGAGCTTGTCGGCTTCCCGCTTTTCCGTCACGTCTCGAGTGATTTTCGCAAACCCGAGGAGGGCGCCAGAGTCGTCGCGGATGGCATCAACGATAACGTGCGCGACGAATCGAGTTCCGTCACGGCGCACACGCCATCCTTCCGACTCGAAGCGTCCTTCACGGGCCGCAGTCTCAAGCGTGCGCTTCGGTAAGCCGGCAGCGGCGTCTTCCGGCGTGTAGAACCGGGAGAAGTGGGAGCCGATAACTTCCTGTGCGCTGTAAAGCGTCGAGAACCGGCTTGCCGACGACTAGGTTGCCGTCGGCGTTCTCGCGGAGCAAATTCTCGGCCTTCGCTTTGGCTAGATGATCGACGACGTCATCCTGATAGATACAGCCGTCGCACTCGATCTGCTCGAGCATCCATTGCGCCGCTGCGGAGGCATCCATCATTCGCCTCGCTTCTTGATGAGCTTCAGGGAGGCACCAGGGAACCAGCCATCCTCGAGCTTCTTGCCTGCAAACCACTGACAGTTGTACTCGCCGCCGCTGTGCTGCGTCTTCACAGACATTTCGGGACCGCGGGAAACAAGCTGCACGACGTCGCCTGTGTTGAATTCTTCTGCTTTCGCCATTCGTCAGACTCCCGTAGTTGGAGCACGAAGTATAGCTGGACTTGATTTTCACCACGGAGCGGTGAGAATAGCGATCTATTCACCGCCACAGGTACGCCTGAAGGCCTCCGAGACTTCAGTTGGAGGGGTATCAGGCACTTCATGTGGGCATCTGCCCATCACGGCAACCAACCCGTCCAACAGCAACACGTTCCGAAGTATTCGGTCCAGCACGTTCAGAGCACCGACACGAAGGCGTTTAATGCCGACATCACGCTGAACATTGATCTGGGAGCTGATATGCCGAAAGTACGCAAGCTAAAGACTTCGCCGTGGATGGCACTTATCAAACTGAGTGCCGTTGCCTGATACCCTTCGGAAGCCCGACGCGCGCGGGCTTTTTGCATCTATCACTATTGAATTATTGAATTACCGTAATGAACCTCAAAATTGCTGGCTTAACCCTCGCGCCGCGCGCGAATAGATAGTCACGAAGGAGGCGATATGTTCGCGATAGGCGGGACGGTGCGTCACAAGACCTCACAACTTCTCTGGACGATTGCCGCCCAGTCGCGATTGGCCCTGATTGGGTCGACTGCGTGCGGAAGCAAAAGAAGGCGCGCCTGAAGAAACGCTTTCAACAAGCGGAAGTGCAGTTGTATTTCGCCACCGCCGCTGTAGGAATGACCCGCACTGTTCCGCGATAGATTCATCCTCAATCTGATCCACACCCAGACTGCTCACGCCTCTAGGCGCGTTTTCATTGCCGGAGCCACCGCAATGAACATCACCCACGTGGCTAATCCCGTGCACGTCAACGCAACGCGTACTCTCGATGTGACCGACGTGACGGATCGGAGCGTCGGTAGCCGTCGCAACCTGCCGTTCAGCGAGCAGCCAAAGCTGCCATAGAATGATTGGACTTCTGCGCTAACGGACTCTGCTCGCGCGCAGCAACGACCGGCTGCATAATGGGTCAACTTCTGCCCGACGCTGCCACTTTGCACTTTGACGCGATGTCCCCTTCGCCAACTGAGCATGGGGTCGAGCCGGTTTTGTCGCTGCATTGCAATGCGTCGACGCATATCTTTTTAGTCTGGCGGCGTTTGCTCGAGCAGGCATGCGCAGCCGGTTCATTTCTTGGGTGTCTCTTCCAACCGAGGAAAGAACGCGTTCCACGCCGCGCGCACGCCTTGCGCGGCTGCGCTCTCCGCGTCTATGTGCTCGGTGTCCGGCGCAATGCCTGGATCCTTGCTCAGGCCGCGCCAATGCGTGAACACGAGTACGGACTGCTCCGTCCAGTTTCCTTCGGCAAACCGGGCGAATGCAATCACATCTCGCATGGGCAAGCCCCTGTCGAGAGCACAAGAAAAGCGCGGCTGTGCCGCGCTTTTGAAGAGCATTGTTTTCTGACCTTAGGTGGTTACAAGCGGCGCCGTCTCGCCTATGACTGCCTCGAGACGGTCGGTAACGAGAACGCCCGCCAGCACATGTCGAAGCGACACGCCTTCAATATCGCTTGTGGCTGCCAGTTGGAGAATTCCAAGGCGTACAAGCGATGCCATCTGCTGCCACGCGCGCACCGTCGGGGCCTCTTCGGGATACCGGAACTTCTCGTTGGCTAGCCTATGATTCTCAATGTCGACGCTACAGATGAGACCACGCCGGCTACCATCGGCTTCGTGGATGGCAAAGAGAATAACAACCTTTCCGATGCGCTTCCAAGACTCAATCGCCGACCAAACCTCCGGGTCCGTCGTCTGGGCAACCCAATTGACCTGCAAACCATCCATCTGATAGCGCATGGTCATGAAGTTTCCGTGGACAAGCGGGACATGTCCACAACCAAAGCAAGCACTTTCGACCGCCTCGGAAAACAGATGAGCTTCATAAGGCGCCACTGGAAACACCAGAACGGGCGTGTCTTCAGGCATTCCGCGAGTATGCTTCTGCCTGTCGCCCAACGACCGCAGCGGCAAAAGTTGGCCCGTCGCGACGAGGTCCGTCTGGGATTCGCTCAGCTTAATCCTTTGAGTCATTTTTCCTTCTCCTGCAAAACCATCAACGATGTTTCTCTCTGGCGCGTCGATCGCACCACCGATGCGGGTCCCATCTCTCGTGTCCTCACGAACTGGTGAAGCACGAAGGGGCCACACTGTCGTATAGAGCGTCCATGCCCGCATGACGGATACGGGAGACGGTGCGAGCGCATAACATTTCGCGCATTCGTGACATTCGGCTGCCTGGCGCTGACTATTCAGCGAACCGACAACATCGTCGATCGGCGATAGAGGTCGCGGCTTCCCGACAACCCGCTACACACATGAAAGCCACCCTTTCGGCTCGCGGTCCCTGCCCTTCCGAAGTCGCTCGAAACTTCGCGCCAAAGCTCTGTTATCGGCGCAAATCACGACGAACTTGAGTAATGAAACTGCTCAGATGTCGCTAAAATCAGAATCTCTGAACAATTTAAGCGTTGCTGTCCCGAGTTTCGGTTCCGTGTCGTCGCTCCAATACCATCCATACATGACCATTCCGGCTTCGTCAGCCATCGCGAACGTCGACCGGATATGGGAATACCAGCCGGAAAAATTCGAATCATCCAATGCATGGGCTGCCGACTGCCACTTTCCAAAATCCGCCTTGAGCTTCTGGCAGACGACCGGACCAAACGTCATCCCGCGAAGCCCGTAGCGGAGCAGCTCCCAGAACGGTCCCCGCCCCTCGGTTTCCGGATATTTCTCCTTGTCTTCGACGAGCTCTGAAAGCCGATTCGACCATTCGACCTCGTCATTTGGTCGTTCTTGCAACGTTCGTCACAAGACTAACCAACTTCTCGCACCAGTCGTAATATTCCTCGAGAGAATCGATGCCGTGCAGAAATCCGCTGCTTCCATCGGGCCTCAGTACCTCACGATAAAGGGCGCCGATTTCGAGCCCTTCAGCCAACTGTGGATAATCGGGCGGTGCCACGACCAACACATCCTCGTTAACCCACAGTGGCTTCCCCGTTTCGGGGTTCACCATGTCCTTTGAATATGGACCCTCAATTTTCTTTATTGCCGGCGAAATGAGAAAATATCCTTCCATGTACATTGTTGCACTCCGAATAGTTTGAGTTATCGACGCTAGCGTCGAAATCGCGCCAGGAATCGCGGAAATCCCGTCCGGCGCAGCGAGATCAATATATTCAGAGCACAACAACTACCAACTACCTCTCTTTTTGGCTAGATGAAGTTAAAAATGGTTATTGATCGCGGACGGACGAGTAGCTTCCACTAATTGCGGAAGCTGCGCTGCGTTTACATGGGCCGGATCAACAGATAAGCGTATTCTAAAGTGCGAATGAATCGCGGGAAAGAGCTTAAAATTCAAACGCTCACGCCGCCGATGAGGGGAGAACAAAACGGACAGTGAATAGGCGCGCATTTAGGAATTAGAGTGATCACTCTAAACATTAGGATCGGCGGCGTTTTCAGTGCCGCTGAAGCGCTAAAGGCTGCCTGAATGAACCGGCCGACATGTTCGCCGCGGTGCGAGCAGGTCCCGTTGCTCACCGCGAGTTTGGTTCGAACTTCGAAAAGGAGTGGTTGACGACGGGCCGCGACACCCCTGGTTCCCCAAATCGAATTCGTAAAGCTGCGGCCTTTGCGCGAAAACGCAACGGCAGGCAAGCGCTTTCCGGCATGTTCATGCTCCCATCTAGAGGCGCCTGAATGTCGTTGAGTGATAGCGCCGCAGTATCATCGCGGGCAGTCGACCCTCCCAACTGCTCGGTACCATGGAAAAAGCATTCAGTCCAGCCGACCGCGAAGCGGTCTACCGCGCCATCCATGAGCGCCGCGACATGCGTCATTTCCTCGGGGCAGCAATAGCGCCCGAGGTGATGCGCAGGCTCATCGACGCCGCCTTGCATGCGCCGAGCGTCGGGTTCATGCAGCCATGGCGAATCGTGCGTATCACCTGTCCGCGGATTCGTGGCAGATTGCACGACTCGGTCGAGCGCGGACGCTTGCTGACCGCCGACGCTCTCGGCGAGCGCCGCGAGTCATTTATGAGGCTGAAGGTCGAGAGGGCCTACGCGAATGCGCCGAGGTGCTCGTCATGGCGCTAATTGAAGGGCGGAGCAATGCGTGTTCGGGCGACGCATGCTTCCCGAGATGGACCTTGCGTCGGTGGCATGCGCGATCCAGAACATGTGGCTAGCCGCACGGGCTGAAGGACTCGGAATGGGATGGGTTTCGCTATTCGATCCGCATGAGGTCGCGACGCTGCTGGGAATGCCCGCTGGCGCGAAGCCCGTTGCAATCCTCTGCTTGGGACACGTCGAACGCTTCTACGGCGCGCCAATGCTCGAAAAAGAGCGCTGGGCCAAGCGCCGATCCGTCGACGAGTGTGTGTTCGAAAACAGGTGGCCAACTGCTGTGCTGGATGAAAACGTACCAGTCTTGACGTCCTCCCGGCCCTAAAGGACCGGAATTCCTTCAGCAAGACGGCCACGTCCGGCCGCGAGACTGGTTGATGAGAGGCCGTCCCGCAATCCCGCGCCGGCGGCGCGCGATGGCATCCCTGTAGCAAGGATGTTTCGGGCGGCGTTGACGTCTCGCTCGTGATTCGAGCCGCAGACTTCGCATCGCCATTCTCTTATTCCAAGACCTGCGATACCTTTCGGCCCCGTGCGACTGCTGCAGCACGAACAGGTCTGGGTAGAAAACGCTTCATTGACTTCCTCGAACCACACGCCGGCGTCAGCGCACTTGTACTGCAGCATGGTTCGGAACGCGCTCCAGCCAGCATCGAGCACGGACTTCGCCATGCCTGTTTGCGTAAGCTTTTGCGCGTCTACGTTGCCGATGAAAATGGCACCGTACTCTTCCACAAGTGCGGTGCTGAGTTTGTGTAGCGCGTCCTTGCGGCGTGCCTTCACCTTGGCGTGAAGTGCCGCAACACGCTGCTTTTTCCTGGCACGCTGCGCCGCGGCGATCGCCGGCTCCAGGTCGCGATGAAAGCGGTGAGCCTGGACCTTAGAGCCGTCACTCGCGGTCAGAAAATCCTTCAGGCCCAAATCAATGCCGGGTGCCTTCGTTCCTCGCGAGGCCGATGGTCGCTTTCGTTGTACGGTGATATTCAAATACCACCGTCCGCGACTGTCTTCGCTGAAGCAGCCGGTGCCCAGCTCATATTGATGCAGACCGAAGCTGTCCCACAACGAGAGCGGTTTGCCGCAGTACCAGAGCTGCCCGCTGCGGTATCGCAAAGCCGAGGCTTTCAACGGAATCCAACCCAGCGAGCGTCTCGTGCCATCAGACTTGCGCCACGCAAGGCGACGCTTTTTGAACTGTCGGCGGCGGGTCACGAGTTCCTTACTGATAGCCTGGACCGTTTGTGAGTGCAACGACAAGCCTTCCTTCGTCGCGCCCGCCGTGTAACGGTCCAGGTCCGCATTGGAGCAAAACCTGCCTTCGCGCATGAGAATTTTTAGCGAAAGCTCATTGACGTAGTTCCACACGAAATTCACCTCGCGTGCTTGAGCGCGAAGCAAAGCTGCATGCCTGTCTTTCAGGCGCAGGCGCAACGTGCGTGTGGTGAATTCCGTATTGGTCATGCACAGTATAGCTGTATGCATGACCCATGTTTTCGAGTCGTACTTTAACGCTGGAGCTTGATGCGCTCTGCATCCCCGGCCTGAAAGGCCGGAGCTTTCCGCGCGCCCTGGTAAAACTCTAGGTCACCTAGTGCCCAAGCGTCCATATACCACTTCTCGAAATCGTTCGCGAGCTTCTTGCAAACGACAGGTCCGAAGGTCATACCTCGCAGACCGTAGCGGAGCAATTCCCAGAACGGGCCACGACCCTCACTTTCTGGATATTTGTCTTCGTCGACCACTAACTCTGAAAGTTGAATCGACCAATCGACCATCCGAGGCGGGCGTTCCGCAAGCCGTTTTCCACCCGTCACAAGACTAACCAACTTTTCGCATCCTTCGAAATAACGGCTGTCAAGATAGAAGTGACCACAAGGCCCACCCTCAGGACTTGGCACCGAATCATAGAGCGCACCTATTTCAAGTCCTTCAGCGAGCTGGGGATAATCGAGAGGCGCGACTACAACCATATGCGTTGAAACATCCCATGGCCTCCCTGGGCACATTATCTCGGCAGGATAATACGGTGGCTCTACTTTCCGCAACACAGGATTGACCTCGAAATACGCGGGAACGCTCATATATTTTTTGCTCCGAATGGTTTGAGATATCGGCACTTGCGCCGAAAGCACGCCAAAAAGCGGCACAGCGGCGGACGCACGAGATCAAAAAATTCAGAGCACAAACAATCCCCTTTCCGTTCCACTTACGGTGGACGCAAAAAAGTCTGCGATTGCACTCGAAATCGGCGAACGTTGCATTGCGTTCGCCTGAGCGCTTTTCTACGTCATCAAGTTTCAAATGTCGCCGTACTCGTCACCGCGAAGTAGCCTAATGGTTTCTACTCCGAGCTTCGGCTCCGTGTCTTCATCCCAGTAACATGGGTGGATAACCATCCCTGCGTCACCGTCCAGGCCGAAGGTGGACCACATAAAATCGTACATCTGAACGAAATCCGAATTGCCCAAGACCGAGGCCTTCGACTTCCATTTGTGAAAATCCGCATCGAGCTTCTTGCAGACGACGGGCCCGAAGGTCATCCCGCGGATAGCATAACGGAGCATCTCCCAGAAGGGTCCGCGCCCGTCGGTATCCGGATATTTCTCCTTATCGTGGACGAGTTCTGAAAGCTTATTCGACCATTCGACCTCGTCTTTTGGTCTTTCTCGCAGCTTTTTGCCGTTCGTGACCAAGCTGACCAACTTCTCACACCAGTCGCGATATTGCTCACGCGAGGAGATGCCGTGCAATACTCCGCTATTGCTCCCGTCGGGTCGCAACACCTCCTTGTAGATGGCGCCGATTTCCAGCCCGTCAACCAACTTAGGATAATCGGGCGGTGCAACCACTACCATCTCCTCGAAATCGCAAGAACCTTCTGAATACGGCCCCTCAATCTTTTCGACTTTCGGGTAAACCATAAAACAACCCTCCATGTACATTGTCTTACTCCGAATTAATTGATTCATCGACAGTCGCGTCGAATCGCGCGAGAAAGCACGGACATGTGCCCGGCGCAGAGATCAAATAAATTCAAAGCACAACAATTACCTCTCACTCGAAATTCTTCTAAAGATCGATTATTCATCGCCGATCACAGGACTCTCTCATCATGCAGACGGCTTTTTCGGTGCCGATCAGCAAGATGGCCCATTCTAGTTTGCGAATGAGTCGCGGAAAAGTGCCTTCAATGCAAGTGGTCGCGCCGCGGCGGGCAGTAAACTGAAAAAGAAAAGTAAATAGCCGCTGTTTTTGACTTAGAGGATCCCCTCTAAACACGACGCTCGTCCACCTTTTCGCTGGACCTGGGCAGCCAAAAGCGGTCGGAACGAGTGTCCTCCACCCCGTCCGGCGTACTGGCGAGCAGATCGCAGCCGTCACAGGACGGGTACGGAGCTAATGGAACGTCCACAAGATGACGGAATTTCGCCCGCCGACCCGGCAAGGCTGCTTTTCCATTCGAGTCCGCAGTCGTGCAACCCGTCGAACTTGTTCCCGTCGCCAACACCTCAACTGGAAGGGAGCCCCTATCGCGTTCGACGGTAATGCTAACTGCCAGCGACAAAACGAATTCATCGTCTGGCCCGACTATGACACAACATATTTGTAGTGTACAATTCGGGCATGTCTCCAGTTACCTTCATCTCAAACGACCGCCAAGCCCGCGAGGTCTCCACGCTAATCGAAGAGATTGGCCAGGCACTGTCTTCTGACCAGACGCTCAAGTCGATTGTGGACGGATTGCCGGCACATGTAATCGATGGAGTACGCCGTTCACTCTCTACCGAACGACAGGAACTATCGGAAATTCTCGAGGCGTATCAGAAAGCAAAATCGGGGGACTACGAGCTTCTCAAACGCAAGGCTAACAGTGACCTCGGAGAGGTTTTGATTGTTGCGCGGATCGCGAAGGGTTGGTCTCAGAAAGACCTCGCGCGCCAGCTCGGTCTGCGAGAGCAGGCTATCCAGCGGTACGAGTCAGAGCGCTATCGCTCCATCAGTCTTTCCGGCTACCTGCGGATCGCACGTGCACTATCAGTAGATGTCGCAGCGGATATCCGGCCACTTGAAGATGACCGTTGGAAACCTTCTTTCGAAGTCTCGCCTGCGGAAGCTCACAAAGTCCTGAAACACGCGCGCGCAAGCGGATGGCTGCAAGGTGATAACGGCTCGGACGAGAATGGGATCAGCCAACTCGTCAAGCACGTCGCCGAGCATGTGGAAATGCATGGTACACCTTCCCTGCTTAGGACAGGTCTTAATGTAGAGCACCATTCTGAAGATTGGTCGTTACTGTCTTGGAAGGCCCAAGTGACACGTCGGGCGAAGACGATAATTGACCAAGAGAAGCTCCGATACCGGCCGGTCGACGTATCGTGGCTGAAGGACCTCGTTCGGCTTAGCAGACTGGACGATGGTCCCTCGCAGGCGTGCGATCTGCTCAAACAGCACGGTATCGTTCTACTTGCGGAACGCAACATTCCCGGGATGAACGTGGATGGAGCCGCATTTTTGGTCGATCACATTCCGGTCATCGGGTTGACGCTGTTACGTGACGCCTTAGATAACTTCTGGTTCACTTTGATGCATGAAGTTGGCCATGTGATTTTGCATTACCGGACGGGTTTGGCAGCCGGCTTCTTTGACGATATCGAAAGCACGGAAATCGATGAGTTTGAAGACGAGGCAAATCGTTTCGCGTCAAACATGCTGATTCCCGAGGAGTTGTGGTCGCGGTCCCCGGCTCGAATCGCCAAGACGGCCGACCCTATCGAGCGTTTTGCTGAACAGCTTGGGATTTCGCCCGCGATAGTTTTTGGGCGTGTTCGCATGGAGCGGAAAAATTACGCGCTCTTTTCGGACAAGATTGGTCGCAACAAGGTACGCAAGCAGTTACTTTCGCAGCCTCAGGAGGCGGTTCATGAAGGGAAGTAAGGTTTTGTATTGCCCGGCGTTGCGCATGAAGGCCGGCGAACTGAACGGCGTCCGGGAACTGGCGCCCGATGTTGCTTCATATGTGCTTCCCCGCTTTATCGTGCCGCCGCCTAGCGAAAGGGACGACGATCAGCCGAAGCTTTTTGCGCTCGACAACACCCCAGACGTCGGCGGATTATTGTCCCGGCATTGGCTCAATCGCCCTGCGATTATCGATTCGACGCACCTGATCGCGGAACGCGGGAGAGACAACCTCGCGTCGTGGCTGCCGCAGATGTTTCGTCGCGCACGGAGCCTAGGCGTGAAGGCCATTCCGATGGCAATGCTCCACGATCTCGGCACGCTTGAAAGGGACGCGTTCAAAGAGTCGATTGACGACAAAGATGCTTTGAAGTTTTGCATCTGCGTCGGTTCCGGCGACATGGTCGGTTTAGAGTTTGGTGCGACGCTCTCGCTCGCTGTGAAGCAGCTTGGCTTGCAAGCGACCGACTGCGCAATCATTGCGGACTTCTCGGATTCCGATTTCTCGTCTCCGGATCTCGTAGCGCCTATTATCGGCGGCGCGCTGGAACAGCTCCAAGATCTGGGGCAATGGCGGCACGTTATCTTTCAGGGAACACACTACCCCGAGAAGAATCCGGCTGAGGATGGAGCGAGCTTCCTTTGGCCTCGCAACGAGTGGGCTGCATGGCGGCAGGCCGTCAGCTTCGACCCGGCAACGGCGGAGCACATGATTTTCGGCGACTACGCGGCCGACTGCGCGAAGATGGTGTTTGGCGGCAGCGGCGGCAAGCCGATTCCACACTATCGGTACACGACGCAAACCGACTGGTTCGTAGCGCGCGGAGCAAAGGCCGGCTCGCACCAAGCGATCATGAAAGAAGTCTGCGCTCGAATTGTTGAAAGCGGGCATTTCGCGAGCGCGCGGTTCTCGCCGGCCGATGCCTACATCGCGCGCACGGCTCAAGGGTTGGATGGGCCGGGCAGCTCCACTACGTGGCGGCAAGTCAATACGACACACCATCTGACGCGCGTTGTCGTCGACGTTGCGAATGTACGAGGACTTGCAATCGCGGAGCTCCCGACACAGGATGCCGGATCGCAGTTGAGCCTGCTCGACGAGTAATCCTATAGGGGGCTGCGCGGGTTGAGTGCAGGCGCAACCACCTGCGGAGCGTCGGCTTGAAACGGCAGTCGCCAGAGCGCACTTCATCCGTACTCCAGCTGTGTCGTTTTCGCGACAGCCCTGGGTGGCGACGTTCCCCTGGCGCGCCGTACCTCAGTTGGCGGCTCCTGCAACCGAGTTCGCCGTTCAAGCATAACTTGGCCTATCGGACATTAAAGCATAACGTGTCCAGGTGGCCATTTTATGCTTAACGGCACATAACCGTTTGATATAACGAAGAAATGAATGGTGGGCCGGGTGGGACTCGAACCCACTATCGGTCGATTATGAGTCGACAGCTTATACCAGTTAAGCTTCCGGCCCTTTAACGCGGAGGGCAAAAAGAAAGCGCCGATGTCGGCGCTTTCTGTTACTTCCGAACATTGCGCGAGGCGACTGCGAAGGGTTGCGAGTTTGCCTCACAACGCCTCTCAAAACAAGTCCCGTCAGTTGCCTTCCAAAAACGACTTCAGCTTGTCCGACCGGCTCGGATGCCGCAGCTTGCGCAGCGCCTTCGCCTCGATCTGGCGTATCCGCTCGCGCGTCACGTCGAATTGCTTGCCGACCTCTTCGAGCGTGTGATCCGTGCTCATCTCGATGCCAAACCGCATCCGCAGCACCTTCGCCTCGCGCGGCGTCAACGAATCGAGCACGTCCTTCACGACATCGCGCATCGACGCATGCAGCGCGGCATCGGAGGGCGCCACCGTGTTCGTATCCTCGATGAAGTCTCCGAGATGCGAATCGTCGTCATCGCCGATAGGCGTCTCCATGGAGATCGGCTCCTTCGCGATCTTCATGATCTTGCGGATCTTGTCCTCCGGCATCTCCATCTTCTCGGCAAGCGTCGCCGGATCCGGTTCGAGGCCGGTTTCCTGCAGAATCTGTCGCGAGATCCGGTTCATCTTGTTGATCGTCTCGATCATGTGAACCGGAATGCGGATCGTGCGCGCCTGGTCCGCGATCGAGCGCGTGATGGCCTGGCGGATCCACCACGTCGCGTAGGTCGAGAACTTGTAGCCACGACGATATTCGAACTTGTCCACCGCCTTCATCAGACCGATGTTGCCTTCCTGGATCAGATCGAGGAACTGCAGCCCGCGGTTCGTGTACTTCTTCGCAATGGAAATTACGAGACGCAAGTTCGCCTCGGTCATTTCGCGCTTCGCCTGACGGGCCTTCAATTCGCCCGCCGCCATCTGACGGTTGGTTTCCTTCAGGTCCTTCAGCGGCAACACGACCCGCGCCTGAAGATCCAGCAGACGCTGCTGCTGCTCGCGGATAGCCGGAATATTGCGCTCCAGCACCGCGCTGTACTCATGCCCTTCCGCGACGACCTTGTCGGACCATTCGAGATCCGTCTCGTTGCCGGGGAAGCGCGTGATGAACTCCGCGCGCGGCATGCCGCACTTGTCGACGACTGTGTGCAGTATCTGTCGCTCGACCTGGCGCACCTCATCGACCTGCGCGCGCAACGTATCGCACAGACGCTCGACGGTGCGCGCCGTGAAGCGGATGTTCATGAGCTCCGTCTGGATGGCTTCCTGCGCCTTCAGATAGGCCTTCGACTTGTAGCCTTCCTTCTCGTAGGCGCGGCGCATCTTGTCGAACCATTCGCTGATGAGCCCGAACTTCTCGAGCGACTGGGTCTTGAGGGCTTCGAGTTGCGCGGCGTTCGCGCTCGCCTGCGCGCTGCCGTCGTCCTCTTCTTCCTCTTCCTCGTCGCCCTCTTCCTCGGATTCCTCGTCTTCGGACTCGATCGCCTCGGCTTCCTGTTCGGAGAAACCATCGGTGTCCTGGGCGTTCGGGTCGATCAGGCCGTCCACGAGTTCATCGACGCGCACTTCTTCGTTCTGCACACGCTCGGCCATCGCGAGGATATCGGCGATGGTCGTCGGGCACGCTGAGATCGCCATGACCATGTGCTTCAGGCCATCCTCGATACGCTTCGCGATCTCGATTTCGCCTTCGCGCGTCAGCAACTCGACCGTGCCCATCTCGCGCATGTACATGCGCACCGGATCAGTGGTGCGGCCGAATTCGGAATCGACAGTGGATAGCGCGACTTCCGCTTCTTCCTCGACCTCATCGTCGGACGAGGCATTCGGCGCGTTGTCGTTCAGAAGCAGGGTCTCGGCATCCGGCGCTTGTTCGTACACCGCCACGCCCATGTCATTGAACGTGCTGATGATGCCTTCGATCGCCTCGGTTTCCGTGAAGTTGTCCGGGAGGTGATCGTTGATTTCACCGTAAGTGAGGAAACCGCGCTCCTTGCCGAGCTTGATGAGCGCGCGCAGTTTCGAGCGCCGCTCTTCGAGTTCCTCCACGGTACCGGGCGCGCTCGACGAGAACGCGTCCTTCAGGAGCGCTTTTTCCTTCGCGCGGCGATCGCGAGCCTTGGCCTTTTCGACCTTCGCCGCAGGCGCGGCGCCGGACTCTGCGTTTTGCACTGCGTCGTCTTCGACGGATACATCGTTCAGCTTTTTCGTCATGGAGTTCGCCATACCGGCTCTAGTCTCGACTCGCGGCTGCTGGACAACAGCCGATGGAACCGTGAATACCCAATACGCGCACGCTGCTTCGTCCTGCGTGCCCTGCCCGGGGCGCCATCGAGGTTCGAACGAGTGTGAATCGTCTCCTCGCCCTACCCTCAATAGCAGCCGCTTCCCTTATGCCCGTCTGTTCGTCGGCGTGCTTAACGGCCTCTTTTGTAAGATTTATGCGGCGTGCACCACGTACCACCACGCCGCATTCCCGAGATCCGATACCGCCAACAGCTTCCTGCTTCTTTCCTCTTCCCGTACCGGACGACCACGCCGGCACTACCGCTAAAACTATCCAAATGCTTTCGTCGATTGCTCGCGTTTCGCCGCCCCAGCCGCCTCGTCAGAGCAACCAAAACGTTCGAACCGTTGACAAAAAACAATTCATTTCGAACTTTTTATTATAGCATTTCACTTTCCGCCATCCGGGCTCGCACCCCGCCCAGCCTTGATCTGTGCGACCCTCGCCGACAGATCCGAGAACTCCGCGACCTCTTCCGCCGACAAGCTGGACTGCCGCGCCAGTTGATCGAGCCGCGCCCGATAACTGTCGTGCCGCAACTTCAAGACCGTCGCCTGCAGCTCTTCGGCGAGCAGGCGCTTCTGTTCCTCGACTCGCTGCGCCGCGTCCTCGTCGGCCGGGTCGCGCATCAGCAAATCGCGAACGTTTTCATCATAGGCGAGAATTTCCTGGAAGATATCGTCGTACGTTGGCGCGTTTGCTGCATTTCTCAAGATCTCCGATAGCAACTGGAACTCCGCCGCATCGCCGAGTTCGCGCGCGTGCGACACCACCTCGCTGAACAACTCGCCGTGCTCGGTCATCGTCACGAGGGTGCGCTCGCTGTCCTGATCGAGCGATGCCGCGATGCCCGGGTACATCACCAGATTGCGCAGCGCGCGCTGTTCCTGCCCCGTCACACGCCGGCGCTCGCTCTTCGGCACGTTCGCGCGGGCGACGGCCGCCGCGCGTGAATCGATGTCGCACAGCGCCGCGATCTCGGTAAACGGCGTGTCGAGCCGGTCTGCGAGCATATGCAGGATCTGCACCCGCAACGCATTCGCCGGCAACGCCTGAAGCAGCGGCTTGGCGTCGAAGAGCGCCTTCGCGCGGCCCTCGGGCTGCTCCAGTTCCTTGTCGTTCAGCACCTCATTCAGGAGAAACTGCGACAGCGGCATCGCCCGGTCGACCTGCTCGCCAAATCCGTCCGTGCCGAACTCGCGCACGTAGCTGTCCGGGTCGTGCTCCTTCGGCAGAAAAAGGAACTTGATCGTCCGGTTGTCCGCCGCATGCGGCAGCGCCGCTTCAAGCGCCCGGCGCGCGGCGCGGCGGCCCGCCGAATCGCCATCGAAGCTGAATACCACGGTGTCGGTCTGACGAAAAAGCTTCTGCACGTGGATCGGCGTGCAGGCCGTGCCGAGCGTCGCCACGGCGTTCGCAAAGCCGAGTTGCGCGAGGGCGACTACATCCATATACCCTTCGACGACGAGCACGTAGCCCAGTTCACGAATCGCCAGACGCGCTTCGAACAGTCCGTAAAGCTCGCTTCCCTTGCTGAACAGCGGCGTCTCCGGCGAGTTCAGATACTTCGGCTCGCCGCTATCGAGTACGCGCCCGCCGAAGCCGATCACGTTGCCCTTCACATTGCGGATCGGGAACATCACGCGCTCGCGGAAGCGATCGTAGCGCCGCGCCTGTCCCTGCGAATCCGTTTTCTCGCTGACGATCACGAGCCCCGATTCGACGAGGTTGTCATCCCGATAATCGGGAAATGCCGACTCGAGGTTCTGCCAGCCATCCGGTGCGTATCCGAGTCCGAAGCGCGCGGCGACTTCGCCGGTGAGGCCGCGATTCTTCAGATACGCGATGGCGTTGGGCGCGCCGCGCAGTTGCTTCCGATAAAAATCGCACGCGGTCTGCATGACTTCCGTCAGTGCGACGCTGACCGCCTTGCTCGGCGCGCTTTCGCCACCGCTGCCGCCCCGGAAGGCGTTCGATGGCTCCTGCGGAACCGTGAGGCCCGCGCCTTGCGCAAGCTCCTTCACGGCCTCGGGAAACGTAAGGCCGGTGTGTTCCATCAGAAAGCCGATCGCGGTGCCGTGCGCGCCGCAGCCGAAGCAGTGATAGAACTGCTTGGTCGGACTCACCGTGAACGACGGGCTCTTTTCATTGTGAAAAGGGCACAGACCCATGAAGTTCGCCCCGCCCTTTTTCAACTGGACGTAGCGGCCCACCACGTCGACGATATCGACGCGGTTGAGCAAATCCTGCAGGAAAGCGTGCGGAATCACCGAATCAGGAGCGGCGGAAATTACTTGGCGAGTGCGGCTTTCACCTGCGCGGAGACCGCGGTCATGTCGGCTTTGCCCGCGAGCTTCGGCTTCAGCACGCCCATGACCTTGCCCATGTCCTGCGGGCCGGCGGCGCCCGTCGCGGCGACGGCGGCCTGCACTTCGGCGGCGATCGCATCGGCGGAAAGCTGTTCGGGCATGTATGCCGCCAACACCGCCAGCTCCGCTTTTTCCTTGTCGGCGAGATCCGTGCGGCCTGCGGCTTCGAACTGGCTGATCGAATCCTTGCGCTGCTTGATCATCTTGTCGATGACGGCGGTGATGCCCGCGTCGTCGAGCGTGACGCGATCGTCGACTTCACGCTGCTTGATTGCCGCGAGCAGCAGTCGAATCGTGCCGAGGCGCTCGGTTTCCTTTGCGCGCATCGCAGTCTTCATGTCGTCGCTGATCTGGTCTTTGAGGCTCATCGTTCACCCGGTGCAATTGCGAAATATGGATTCAGGCCGGCGCGCGGTTACCCCGCGAAAGCAAAAACCCGCTTGGGAACGCCTCCTCAAGCGGGACTTTTAGCGGGCCGTTTTGAGACGCGGCAAAGGGATGCAGCGCCCCGTGCCACGCTAACCGTTCTAGCGCCTGCCAGAGCGGAGAGAATCCTCCGATGACCGTCCGAGTATAGCAAACGGGTCCGCGTTTCGAGACTCGCCAAAACCCCCGGCCGGGCGCGCTCAGGCGGCCGTCGCCGCGTGTCGTGCGAACTCGCCGGCGGCCTTGCCCGCCGCGACGCCCGACGCCCACGCCCACTGAAAGTTATAACCGCCGAGCCAGCCAGTGACATCGACGGCCTCGCCGATGAAATAGAGCCCGGCGACGCGTTCGCTCATCATCGTCGTGGACGAAAGCTCGCGGGTGTCGACGCCGCCGCGCGTGACCTCCGCCTTCCGGTAGCCTTCGGTGCCACTCGGCGTGAGGGTCCAGCTGGACAGCGACGCGCCGATCGCCTTCAGCGTGCGGTCGGGCAAATCGGCGAGGCGCGCATCGACGCAAACGTGCTGCGCTTCGAGCCACGCGTGCGCGAGACGCGCCGGCACGTGCTCGGCCAGAAAGTTGCCGATCTGCTTCTTCGAGCCCGCTTTGGCTTCGAGCAGCATGTCAGTGGCATCGGCATCGGGAAGCAGGTCGACGTGAATCGGCTCCGACGTATTCCAGTAGCTCGAAATCTGCAGCACGCCCGGCCCCGACACGCCGCGATGCGTCAGCAGCAGGTCTTCGTCGAACTCGCCGCGCGTCTTGCCGCGGCCCGTGCTGATGCGCACAGGCAACGAAAGCCCCGAGAGCGCGGCGAACGGCGCCCAGTCCGCCGACGTGAACGTGAGCGGCACCAGCGCCGGACGCGTATCGACGAGCTTGTGGCCGAACTGTTTCGCGACGCGATAGCCGAACTCCGTCGCGCCGATCTTGGGAATCGACAGGCCGCCCGTCGCGATCACGAGCGCCGTCGCGCCGATCGCGCCCGCGGTCGTATCGAGCGTGAAGCGCGCGCCGCCGTGCCGGATCTCATGCACGACGACCGGACGCCGCCACGCGACGCCGCCCGCGTCGCACTCGCTTTTCAGCACGTCGATGATGGTTTCGCTGGAGTCGTCGCAAAAGAGCTGGCCCTTGTGCTTTTCATGCCACTTGACGCGGTATTGCTTGAGGAGCGCGAGAAAATCGCGCGGCGTATAGCGTGCGAGCGCGGAGCGGCAGAAATGCGGATTCGCCGACAGAAAATTGGCCGGCTGCGCATTGATGTTGGTGAAGTTGCAACGTCCGCCGCCGGAGATGCGGATTTTCTCGGCCAGGCGCTCGGCGTGGTCGATGAGCACGACGCGGCGCCCGGATTGAGCGGCCACGGCCGCGCACATCATGCCGGCCGCGCCCGCGCCGATGACGGCAATATCGAAGGATTCCATGGCGCGCATTCTACCTTCGGCACGCTCGTTGACGGGCGCTGCTATACTTTTCTGTTCCCTCTAACGCATTGAATCCATGCTCGTTCTCGGCATCGAAAGCTCCTGCGACGAAACCGGCCTCGCCCTCTACGACACCGAGCGCGGGCTGCTTTCACACGCCCTTCACTCGCAAATCGCGATGCATCGCGATTACGGCGGGGTCGTGCCGGAACTGGCTTCGCGCGATCACATCCGTCGCGCGCTGCCGTTGCTGGAGGAAGTGCTCGAGCGATCCGGCGCGAATCGCGGCGACATCGACGCCATCGCGTTCACGCAGGGGCCGGGCCTCGCGGGCGCACTGCTCGTCGGCGCGAGCATCGCGAATTCACTGGCGATGGCGTGGGACAAGCCGACCGTCGGCATTCATCACCTGGAAGGGCATCTGCTGTCGCCGCTGCTCGTCGATGCGCCGCCGCCGTTTCCGTTCGTCGCCCTGCTCGTGTCGGGCGGACATACGCAGCTCATGCGCGTGACCGATGTCGGCGTCTACGAGACGCTCGGCGAAACCCTCGACGACGCCGCCGGCGAAGCCTTCGACAAGACCGCGAAGCTGCTCGGCCTCGGCTATCCGGGCGGGCCGGAAGTGTCGCGGCTCGCGGAATTCGGCACGCCCGGCGCGGTTACGCTGCCGCGTCCGATGCTGCATTCCGGCGATCTCGATTTCAGCTTCAGCGGCCTGAAAACCGCCGTGCTCACGCATAGTCGCAAGCTCGGCAACAACGTCTGCGAGCAGGCGAAAGCCGATCTCGCGCGCGGTTTTGTCGATGCGGCCGTGGATGTGCTCGTCGCCAAGTCGCTCGCCGCGCTGAAGAAAACGGGCCTGAAGCGTCTCGTCGTGGCGGGCGGCGTCGGCGCGAACAGGCAGTTGCGCGAGGCGTTGTCGGCGGCCGCGAAAAAACGCCGCTTCGACGTGCACTACCCCGATCTCTCGCTGTGCACCGACAACGGCGCGATGATCGCGCTCGCCGGCGCGTTGCGCCTGTCGCGCTGGCCCGAGCAGGCCGTGCGCGACTACGCGTTCACCGTGAAGCCGCGCTGGGATCTCACGTCGCTTTCGCGCGCCTGAGCGTTCATCGCGGCGGATTGAAAGGCTGCACGATCGACTGGAACACGGGCAGCGTCTCGCAGCGATCACTATGACCGATGAGCGTCGGCCAGCGCGTCGAGCTGACGATCTCCGGATGCGCCTCCCGCGCGAAGCGCAGCGCGCAGGCCACGGCGATGTCCGCGTGACCGATCGACTCGCCGAACCAGTATTGCGTCGCGCGCGCGGCGCGGTCCGCTTCCAGCGCGTTCAGCACGCGTTCGACTTGCCCCGTGCAGCGATCGAGCCAGGCCTGCGATTTCTCCTTGTGCAGCACGCGCTCGTAGACGAGCGCGACGGCTTTATCGGCGAGGCCCGTCCCTAGCGCGCAGACCTTCAGCGCTTCACGGCGCTGCGGGCCGCTCGATGCAATCAGCGCGCGCTCGCCCGCCTGCTCGTCGAGATAGTCGAGGATCAGCGCGCTCTCGAGGAGCACATCGCCGGAATCGAGCACGAGCGTCGGCACGCGGATCAGCGGATTGAAGGGCGCGACCTTGTCGGCATCGCCGAATACGGACCATGGGCGGTGCTCGTAAGCCATGCCGTATAGATTCAGCGCGATGGCGACGCGCCGGACGAACGGGGAATCGTATTGGCCGATGAGGATCAAGATGCGCTCCGTGGTCGATTTCTCGGACGGCCAGTTTAAGGTCGCGCGGGCCTCGGAAACAACAGCAACGCCAGCGACGCGCAGACGCCCGCCGCCAGCCATACGATCGGCCACGAACTCGCCGCGAGCACATGCGGAATGACGAGCGGCGTGACGAAGAACCCGGCGTACACGGCCGTATTCGCCATGCCGAGCGCGGTGCCGGCGCGTTCGGTGCCGGCGAGCGTCGCCAGTTCGGTGTACGCGACGCCGTGCCAGGCCGACACGCAAATCCCCGCGATGATGAGCATCGCCGAGAGCAACACGGGTGCGTGCGCCGCGCCGCCCGCGATCGCCGCCGCCAGCACGACGAAGGACGCCGACGCTACGATCACCGATCCCCGCAAGTACGCACGCCGGTTGCCGTGACGATCCGTGTGACGGCCGCTCCAGACGCGCATGACCATCGCGCCGAGCTGGATCGCGCCCATCGTCGCGCTGATCGCGGTCACGCCGAAATGGCCGGCATCGTGCAGGAACACGGTCGCGAAAGTCAGCACCGCGAATTGCGGCACGCACAGAATGCCGATGCCGAGCACGACGCGCCAGACCAGCGTGTTCTTCAGCGGCGGGGCGCCTTTGGCCGTCACGGCACGATGCGCCGCGTTCGGCGATTCGTGCAGCCAGCGCCAGGCGAACGCGCCGGAGACCGCACACATCGCCGCGAGCGCGCCGTAGACCGCCGCAAAGCCATGCGACGACGCGAGCCACGGCAACAATCCCGCGCCGATGCCGCCGCCGAGCGGCACGGCGGTTTGCCGGATGCTCATCGCGAGGCCGCGCTCGCCGTCCGCGAACCACGCCATCACCGCGCGGCCGCTCGATCCGTTGACGCTGCCGCCCAGGAGACCGAGCACGCACATCGAGAAAACGAGCCAGCCGAGCGTGGCCGACGACGGCGCCGCGAAAACACTCATCGCGACGAGCATGGCAGCCGTGGAGAGCAAACCCGTCAGCAAGACCGGACGGTCGCCCCAGCGATCGGTCAGCACGCCCCACGGCAGTTCGGACGCCGCGACGCCCAAACCCAGCGCGCCGAGCACGAGTCCCAGTTCGCTGTTGCTGAGGTGATAGCCGCTGCGCATCCATACGGCCGTGGTCGGAATGCCCGCCGCGGCAGCCGAGAAGCTCGCGTTTGCCGCCACGCCGACGCCCAGCACTTTCCAGCGATGTGCGTCACCGAATGCGTAAGCGCCTTCAACAAGAGAAGTGGCCATCATGCAGTCCATATCGAATTTGACTGCGGCCAGTTTGAAGGCTTAGGATCGTCCTGAAAATCACAAAGTTTTTCATCGACCATTCAGAAAATCAGGACGATTGCCATGAGCCAGACGACATTCGATCTCGCGGTGCTGCGCAGCTTTGTCGCGGGAATGGATCTGGGCAGCTTCGCGAAGGCGGCGGACCGTGTCGGGCGCTCGACGTCGGCGGTAAGCGCGCAGCTACGCAAACTGGAGGAACAGGCGGGCGCGCCGCTCTTTCGCAAGTCGGGGCGCGGACTCGCGCTCACCGACGCGGGCGAAGTGATGCTTGGCTATGCGCGGCGCCTCGTCGAACTGAACGACGAAGCCGCCGTCGCGATTCGCGGCGTCGATCTGGAAGGCTGGATCCGGCTCGGGCTGCAGGAGGATTTCGGCGAAGTCGTGCTTCCGGACGTGCTCGGCCGGTTCGCGCGGGCGCATCCGAAGGTGCGGATCGAAGCGCGTGTGGCGCGTAACACCGAGTTGCTGGAGCGCATCGATACCGGACAGCTCGATCTTGCGCTCGTGTGGGGCGCGGCAGGCGTGACCGACGACCGCAACGCCGCGATGATCGCCGAGCCGATCGCCGCGCCGCCGATGCGCTGGATCGCGTCGTCGACGGTTCCGTGGCAGTTCAGCGCCGACGAGGCTCTACCGCTCATCGCGTTCGATCGTCCGTGTCTCTTTCACAGCGCGGCGGCCGCGGCGCTGGATCGCGCGGGCATCAAATGGCGCGTGGCGTTCACGAGCCCGAGCTTGTCGGGATTGTGGGCAGCGGCGGCCGCAGGTCTGGGCGTCACCGTGCGAACGAGCTATGGATTGCCATCGACGGTTCGGGCGCTCGATGCCGGCGAAGGTGAATTGCCGGCGCTGCCTTCGATCCCGCTCGCGCTGCATCGCGCATCGGGGAGCGCGTCGCCGCCGGTCGAGCGGCTGGCGGCGCTGGTGATGGCTTCAGTGCGGGCAGCGCACGTTCCTGAGGAAACGGCGCTCGCCTGAAGGCGGGCTCAGGCGTCGCGGCGCTTGTCCCGCTCGATCACCGCATACGCGCTGTGATTGTGGATCGACTCGAAGTTCTCCGCTTCGAGCACATACGCGACGATGCGCTCGTCGGCGTTCAGACGCGTGGCGACATCGCGCACGAGATCCTCGACGAACTTCGGGTTTTCATACGCGCGCTCGGTCACGAACTTCTCGTCGGGGCGCTTCAACAGTCCCCAAAGTTCGCACGACGCCTCTTCCTCCGCGATACGAATGAGCTCCTCGACCGCGACTTCCCCCGCGAGCTGCGCGAGGATCGTCACGTGCGAGCGCTGATTGTGCGCGCCGTATTGCGAGATCTTCTTCGAGCACGGGCACAGGCTCGTCACGGGCACGAGCACTTTCATCGACATATGCGTTTGGCCATCGCGCTTCTCGGCGATGAACGTCGCTTCGTAGTCCAGCAGGCTTTGCACGCCGGAGACCGGCGCAGTCTTCATCACGAAGTACGGCAAGGTCACTTCGATACGCCCCGAATGCGCTTCGAGCTTCGCCAGCATCGAGGCGAGGAGCGTGCGCAGGGCGGCCTGATCGAGCGGCTCGCGATGCTCTTCGAGCAGCGCGACGAAGCGCGACATATGCGTGCCCTTCTGGTCGGCGGGCAAATGCACGTCGAGATTCCAGACACCGACGCTCGGCTGCACGCCGTTCGCCGTGCGCACCGACAACGGATGCCGCACGCCCTTTACACCGACGCGCTGAATCGCGATCTGACGCGTGTCGGGCGTGCTCTGGACATCGGGCATCACGAAGGCGGGATTCATCTGATTCATTTGTTTTGTCCTTATGCGCCGCGCGTCCCGAATGACGCGAGCGGTTCGAAACGTTCAAGCGCACACGGCGCGGGACGATGCCCGCGCCGTGTGCCAAAGCGTTGATGCACGGCGCACCCCGAGCGCGCCGTTCGAGCGGTGCGTCGTCAGGCGACGCGCTTGGTCAGCTTCTCTGCGTGCGCGCTTTCGACGGCGTCGATGAAGCGCTCGCGAATCGACTTGACGATGCCAGCGGAGTCAAGGCCGACGCTCGCGAGCAGCTTGGCCGGATCGCCGTGATCGATGAAGATGTCGGGCAGACCGAGCTGCAGAACGGGCTTCACGATCGAGCTGGCGAGCAGCGCTTCGACGCACGCGGAACCCGCGCCGCCCATGATCGCGCCTTCTTCGATCGTCACGATGGCATCGTGCGTCGCGGCGAGTTCGCGCAACAGATCGGCGTCGACCGGCTTTACGAAACGCATGTTGGCAACCGTCAGATCCAGCTCTTCAGCCGCGGCGAGCGACGGCGCGACCATCGTGCCGAACGCGCAAATCGCGATGCGCTTGCCCGAGCCGAGCTTCTGCGACGACTCGCGGCGAATCTCGCCACGGCCGACGGGAATCGCGGTCATTTGCTTGACGGTTGCGACGCCGGTGCCCGCGCCGCGCGGATAACGCACGGCTGTCGGGTTCGGCTGCTGCAGCGCCGTGTAGAGCATCTGGCGGCATTCGTTTTCGTCCGATGCCGCCATCACCGTCATATTCGGGATGCAGCGCAGGAACGCGAGATCGTAGTTGCCCGCGTGCGTCGCGCCGTCCGCGCCGACGAGGCCCGCGCGATCGATCGCGAAGACCACTGGCAGATTCTGCAGCGCGACATCGTGAATCAACTGATCGTATGCGCGTTGCAGGAAGGTCGAATAGATGGCGACGACGGGCTTCATGCCGTCCGCCGCGAGACCGCCCGCGAACGTGACCGCGTGCTGCTCGGCGATACCGACATCGAAATAACGGTCCGGGAAGCGCTTCTCGAATTCGACCATGCCGGAGCCTTCGCGCATTGCCGGCGTGATGCCGACCACGCGCGAATCCTGCGCCGCGGCGTCGCACAGCCACTCGCCGAACACCTGCGTGTAAGTCTTCTTCGAAGGCGCCGTCGACGGCTTGATGCCTTCGGCCGGATTGAACTTGCCCGGGCCGTGGTACAGCACCGGATCGGCTTCGGCGAGCTTGTAGCCCTGGCCTTTCTTCGTGACGACGTGCAGGAACTGCGGGCCGCGCAGTTCCTTGATGTTCTGAAGCGTCGGAATCAGCGAATCGAGATCGTGACCGTCGATCGGCCCGATGTAGTTGAAGCCGAATTCTTCGAACAGCGTGGCCGGCACGATCATGCCCTTCGCGTGCTCTTCGAGCTTGCGGGCGAGATCGAGCACCGGCGGCGCATGACGCAGCACGCGTTCGACACCCGCGCGCGCCGCAGCGTAGAAACGGCCCGACATCAGACGCGCGAGATGGCGATTCAGCGCGCCGACCGGCGGCGAGATCGACATGTCGTTGTCGTTGAGGATGACAAGCAGCGGCACGTCGTCGGCGACGCCCGCATTGTTCATCGCCTCGAAGGCCATCCCCGCGGTCATTGCGCCGTCCCCGATCACCGCGATCGAATAGCGGTTGTCGCCCTGCAGCTTGTTGGCGATCGCCATGCCGAGCGCCGCCGAAATCGACGTGCTCGAATGCGCGGTGCCGAACGTGTCGTATTCGGACTCGGCGCGGCGCGGGAAGCCGGAAATGCCGCCCCGCTGGCGCAGGCCCGGCATCTGATCACGGCGGCCCGTGAGGATCTTGTGCGGATACGTCTGATGACCGACATCCCAGACGATGCGGTCATTAGGCGTATCGAACACATAGTGCAACGCGATCGTCAGCTCGACCGTGCCCAGATTGGACGACAGATGGCCGCCCGTCTGGGACACGCTGTCGAGCACGTAGGCTCGCAGCTCGTCGGCCAGCGGTTGCAGTTGGCGGCGATCGAGGGCGCGTAAATCGGCCGGATCGTCGATGGTTTTCAGCAAGTCGTACATCGTCGTCCCATTTTAGGAAAACTGGCGTGAATCGTTCGGCGCGATTATTGCTTATCGCGCCGTGGGGTTCGTCACGCGTTCAACATCAATTCACCCGGTTCACGACCAGGTCGGCAAGCTCGGCCAGGCGTTGGCCACGCGCGCCGAACGGCTGGATGGCGGCGTGCGCGTCGCGGCCGAGCTGCGCGGCCAGTTCGCGCGATGCATCGAGCCCGATGATCGACACGTAAGTCGGCTTGTCGTGCTGCGCATCTTTTCCGGCGGTCTTGCCGAGCGTGGCGGAATCGGCGGTGACGTCCAGGATGTCGTCGACGACCTGGAATGCGAGGCCGATCGCGGCGGCATAGTGGTCCAGCGAGGCGAGCGCGTCCGCGCCCGGATCCGTGCCCGCGAGCGCGCCCATGCGCACCGATGCGCGCAACAGCGCACCCGTTTTCTTGCGATGCATCGTCTCGAGCTCGGGGCGCGACAGCTTGCGACCGACGCTTTCGAGGTCGATCGCCTGGCCGCCCGCCATGCCGAGCGAACCGCTCGCGACGGCGAGCTCGCGCACCAGCGCGGCTTGCTGGCCATCGTCCAGACCATTGCGTTCGGCCGTCAACGCCACGAACGCCTGCGATTGCAGCGCGTCGCCGACGAGCAGTGCCGTCGCTTCGTCATATTGGATGTGTACCGTGGGCTTGCCCCGGCGCAGTGCGTCGTCGTCCATGGCGGGCATGTCGTCATGCACCAGCGAATAGACGTGAATCATCTCGAGCGCCGCGCTCGCCGCTTCCACGGCCGGCGCGCTCGCGCCGGTCAGTTCGCCCGCCGCGTGGACGAGGAGCGGTCTCACGCGCTTGCCGCCGCCCAATACCGCATAGCGCATGGCCTCATGCAGGCGCGCCGGCGCGATGTCCGTGTCCGGAAGATAGTGTTCGAGTGCCGTCTCGACGCGATCGAGCGTCGCGCGCATCCATTGTTCGAAGTTCATAGGTCGTCATCCCCGTTGTCGTTTGTCGCTCCGGCACCCTGGGTGGCGCGCTGTACCTCGGCGGGCAGCGGCTTGAGCGTCTCGCCATCGAGAACGCGTACCTGCTGCTCGACTTTTTCGAGCTGCTGTTGGCAAAAGCCCACAAGCGCCGCGCCGCGGCGATAAGCCGCAAGCGACTCCTCGAGACTCAGCGCGCCCTCTTCCATGCGCGCGACGAGCGATTCGAGTTCTGCCAGCGCCGCCTCGTAATTCTCCGGAAGCTGCGCGGCGTCCGCGCTTTGCGCGTCGGCGCCGGTATGCTCGCCTGTTTCCTGGACAGCGGTCTTCGCCATGAATCGTGGATGTGCAATTGAATTTTTGGAACCAAGTCGCACATTCTACGGCAAAAGACAAATTTTCGACCCGCATCCCGTCCGCGCGGAACGCCCAAGACTGCGTTGCGGGATTGTCCGCCGATCGTCGCGGACCGCGCCGTCCGCGCTCTTTTGCCTGGCGATCGCGAGGAACTCTCGCGACAATTTATACCCAAATCAAGACCTTAAGTACCCCAAGGAGGGGGATTTCGGTATAATCGCGGGCTCCCTAAATCGAATCTTCGATGGTTGGGTTGTTCACTGCTTTCACGTTTTCATCGGGAGTGGGAATGTCCAATCTGAGCAATGCATTGCAGCTGAATGCCATTCACAGTCAGCTGCCAGTCACGGCTTACTTTGACGAAGCGCTTCTTACGCGCGAAATCGACACACTTTTCAAGCAAGGTCCACGCTACATCGGGCACGAACTCATGGTTCCCGAAGCGGGAAACTATTTCGCGCTCCCCGGCGAGCGCGAAGGGCGCGTGCTCGTCCGTAATCAGCAGAACGATATCGAGCTGCTGTCGAACGTGTGCCGCCATCGCCAGGCGATCATGCTCAATGGCCGCGGCAGCGCGGACAACATCGTCTGCCCGCTGCATCGCTGGACCTACGATCTCAACGGGCAACTGCTCGGTGCGCCCCATTTCGCGGACAAGCCCTGCCTGAACCTCGGCAAGACTCCGCTGCAGAACTGGCAAGGCCTGCTTTTCGAATCGGAGGGCCGCAACGTCGCCGCGGATCTCGCGAGACTTGGCACGGCGCGTCATTTCGACTTTTCGGGCTTCATGTTCGATCACGTCGAAGTGCATGAGTGCAACTACAACTGGAAGACCTTCATCGAGGTCTATCTCGAGGACTATCACGTCGCGCCGTTCCATCCGGGACTCGGCAGCTTCGTGTCGTGCGACAACCTCGAGTGGGAATTCGGCGACTGGTACAGCGTCCAGACCGTCGGCGTCCACAAGAATCTGGAAAAGCCGGGCAGCCCGACATACCGCAAGTGGCACGACGAAGTACTGCGTTTCCGCAACGGCACGCCACCCGAGTTCGGCGCAATCTGGATGGTGTATTACCCCGGTCTGATGATCGAGTGGTATCCGCACGTCCTGGTCGTGTCGTGGCTGATTCCGCACGGCACGCAGAAGACGACGAACATCGTCGAGTTCTATTATCCCGAGGAAATCGCGCTCTTCGAGCGTGAGTTCATCGAGGCCGAACGTGCCGCCTATATGGAAACCGCGCGCGAGGACGACGAGATCGCCGAGCGCATGGACGCCGGCCGCCGCGCGCTGATGTCGCGCGGCGAGAACCAGGTCGGTCCGTATCAAAGCCCGATGGAATCCGGCATGCAGCACTTCCACGAGTTCCTGCGACATCAACTCGGGAGCATCTGAACGCGGTTCAGTCATCGAGAAAAGACGGGCTTTCGAGCCCGTTTTTTCTTTTAGACTATTGGCTCATCCCCGCATCAAAAAGCGCCGCTTCAGGAGCCGTCATGCCGCACACCCACTACACCACGCTCATCTCGGCTGCGAATCTCGCCGAACGGCTGGCCGCCGCGCCCGGCAGCATCCTCGTCTTCGATTGCCGCTTCGATCTCGCCGCACCCGAGTCGGGCGAAAAGGCCTACGCGCAAGGACATATTCCCGGCGCCCACTATCTCCATCTGGACCGCGATTTGTCCGGCGTCAAGACGGGCACGAACGGGCGTCATCCGCTGCCCGAACGCGCCGCGCTCGTCACGAAGCTCGCGAGCTTCGGCCTGAACGAGGGGCAGCAAGTGGTTGCATACGATGCGCAAGGCGGCATGTACGCCGCGCGTCTGTGGTGGCTGCTGCGCTGGCTCGGTCACGATTCCGTCGCGCTGCTCGACGGCGGCCTGCAAGCGTGGGAAGCCGCGGGCAATTCGCTCGACAGCGCCGTACCGGCGAAGTCTCAGGGCACGTTCAAGGCCGGCGCCCCGCTGCAGGTGACCATCGACGCGCAGGCGATCGAGCGCAGCATCGGCACGCGCGACCATCTGCTGATCGATGCCCGCGCCGCCGACCGCTATCGCGGCGAGAACGAGACGATCGATCCCGTCGGCGGGCATATCCCCGGCGCGCTCAATCACTTCTTCAAAAACAACCTGACAGCGGAAGGCCGCTTCAAAACCGCGCACGAACTGCGCGAAGCGTTCGGCTCGCTCGTCGGCACGACACCGGCGGACCGCATCGTGCTGCAATGCGGATCGGGCGTGACGGCGTGCCACAACGCGCTCGCGATGGAAATCGCGGGCCTGCACGGCGCGGCGCTATATCCCGGCTCATGGAGCGAGTGGAGCGCCGATCCGGGCCGCCCGGTCGCGACCGGGCCGAATCCCTGAACGTCGTTATCTGACGCCGTGCTCGCGGAACCACGCGAGCGCGCGCTTCCAGCTGTCTTCCGCATCGGCCTTGCGATAGCTCGGACGATAATCCGCGAAGAACGCATGCCCCGCGTCGTCGTAGACGACGAACTGCGAGTTCTTTGCGGGCGGCGGATCGTTGGCGAGCGCCTGTTTCATTTGCTCGATGGTGTCCTGCGGAATGCTCTGATCCTGCCGCCCATAAAGGCCGAGCACCGGCACCTTGAGTTCACTCGCGAGATCGAGCGGATTGTTCGGCGTCATCTCCGTCTTGTTGCCGACGAGCCGCCCGTAAAACGCGACCGCCGCCTTGAGATTCGGGTTGTGCTCCGCGTACAGCCATGAGTACCGCCCGCCCCAGCAGAACCCGATGACGCCCGTGCGCTTCGTATCGCCGCCGTGCTCGCCCGCCCATTTGATGGCCTGATCGATGTCGGAGATCACCTGCGAATCCGGCACTTTCGACACGACCTGCTCGTTTAGCTGCTGTATCGACGAATACGCCTTCGGATCGCCCTGACGCGTGAAAAACTCCGGCGCGATCGCGAGATAACCCTGCTTCGCGAAGCGCCGGCAGACGTCGGCGATATGCTCATGGACCCCGAAAATCTCGTGGATCACGATGATGACAGGCAGATGCGTCTTGCCCTTCGGTTGCGCGCGATACGCGGGCACGAGCGTGCCGTCCGCACCGCGTATGCCGATGGCGCCCGCTTCGAGCCCGTCGGAATCGGTATGAATGGTCTGGGCGGACACCGGCAGCACGGCGGCCGCGAAGCCGGTGCCGAAGGTCGCCTTGATGAAGGTGCGTCGATCGAACGGAACGTGCGGAACGAGGCTGTCGACTTCAGGGTCTAGCATGGAAAGCTCCCGCGGCGGAGCCGTCGCATCATGTTCGCGATCGAGTGCGACGGCGTGGATCCTCGGAACCGCGCGACGTGCTCGAGGCTGCACGCAGCGCGGCGCTGCACGACGAAGAACGCGCGCCGTGGATCGGGCGCGCCGCCCATTCTAAACAGCTTTGAACGAATGGCGCAGGCGTTCTATTCCGTGTCAGTGCAGCTTCACGCGCGGCGCGGTGGAGCGGCGCAGCCAGTGCGCGACCGTATCGAGCATCATGCGCGCATAGCCGTGCAGCGCGGCGATGTGCAGCCGGTAAAGCGACATGTACATGAAGCGCGCGAAAAGTCCTTCGATCAGCATGTTCCCGCCGATCAGCCCGCCCATCAGATTGCCGACGGCGCTGTAATGCCCGAGCGACACCAACGAGCCGAAATCGCGATATGTGTACTCGGGCAGCGGCTTGCCCTGCAACATCCGCTCGAACGATTTGAACAGAAAACTCGCCTGCTGATGCGCGGCCTGCGCGCGCGGTGGCACGTTGCGCTCGTTGCCGGGCCACGGACACGCGGCGCAATCGCCGAGCGCGAAGACGTGGTCGTCGGTTTCGGTTTGCAGCGTGCGGCGCACGACCAGCTGGCCGAGGCGGTTTGTCGGCAGACCCTCGAGACTGGCGAGGATCGCGGGCGCTTTGATGCCCGCCGCCCAGACCGTGAGATCCGCACGAATCGTCTTGCCGCTCGCCGTGCGGATCGCATCGCGCGACACCTGCGCGACCGTTTCGCCGGTCATGAGCTTCACGCCGAGCTTGGCGAGCAGTTCCGCCGTCGCGATGGACACGCGCTCCTGCAGCGCGGGCAGGATGCGCGGCCCGGCTTCGATCAGCACGATGCCGATATCGTGCTTCGGGTCGAGCTTGTGCAATCCGTATGCGGAAAGCACTTGCGCGGTATTGCGCAGTTCCGCCGACAATTCGACACCCGTCGCGCCGGCGCCGACGATCGCCACCTGGATGCGCGGCACCGGATCGACACCCGGCTCGTCCTCGCCGTTCTCCACGCCCGCCGCAACCGGTTCCGGCGCGAAGTGCTCCGCGCGCATGCAGGCCGCGATGAGGCGCTTGCGAAAAAGCTCCGCCTGACCGACCGTGTCGAGCGCGATCGAGTTCTGCTGCGCGCCTTCGACGCCGAAGAAATGCGTCGTGCTGCCGATCGCGATGACGAGCGTGTCGTACTCCAGCTCGCGCTCGGGCAGAAGCTCGCCGGCTTCTTCATCGCGTAACGCGCCGATCGTGATGCGCCTCGCCGCGCGATCCAGCCCGACGAGTTCGCCCTGCTGAAACTCGAAGCCGTGCCATAGCGCTTGCGCCGCGTATTCGAGTTCCTGCGTGAACGGGTCCATGCTCCCCGCCGCGACTTCGTGCAGGAGCGGCTTCCAGATATGCGTCGGATTGCGGTCGACGAGCGTGACTTGCGCTTTTGGCGGCGTCTTGCTATCCGTCGAGCCGAAACGGTCGCCGAGACGAGTTGCGAGTTCGAGGCCGCCAGCCCCTCCGCCGACGATAATGAAGCGATGCATGGAACTCTCCCTGTGCTTTTATATTGGATCGGCCTTCGTGCGTATCTTCCTCGATCGGCTCATTGTGCGTGAGCTTCAATGACAGTCACAAGCGCGTCACCAGCATGTCGGGCATATGCGACATCCGCCGCATATGCCTTGCGCAAAGAATTTCAGCGCGCGCTCAATGCGCTTCTTCCCAGTTGTTGCCGACACCGACTTCCGCCACCAGCGGCACCTTCAGCTTCGCGACGCCGCACATCAAATCAGGTAAGCGCTTCCTGACCTCGGGCAGCGCTTCCTCGGGCACTTCGAGCACGAGTTCATCGTGCACCTGCATGATCATCTTCGCGCCGATGCCCGAACTTTCGAGCCAGTCCTGCACCGCGATCATCGACAACTTGATGAGATCGGCGGCCGTGCCCTGCATCGGCGCGTTGATCGCGGCGCGTTCCGCCGCCTGACGGCGCGGCCCGCTGCCGCCGTTGATCTCGGGCAGCCACAGACGCCGGCCGAATACCGTCTCGACGAAGCCATTCGCCTTCGCGCTGATGCGTGTGTTCTCCATATACGCCGCCACGCCCGGATAACGCGCGAAATAGCGGTCGATATAAAGCTTGGCCGCATCGCGCGTGATGCCGAGATTCGACGCGAGCCCGAACGAGCTCATGCCGTAGATCAAACCGAAGTTGATGACTTTCGCGATGCGACGCTGATCGTTATCGACTTCGAGCGGCGTGACGCTGAACACTTCAGATGCTGTCGCGCGATGCACGTCCTCGCCTTCCTTGAACGCGCGCATCAGCGATTCATCGCCGGAAATATGCGCCATGATGCGCAGTTCGATTTGCGAGTAATCCGCCGACACGATCTTGCGGCCCGGCGGCGCGATGAACGCTTCACGAATGCGCCGCCCTTCGCCCGTGCGCACCGGGATGTTCTGCAAGTTCGGCTCGTTCGACGACAGGCGCCCTGTCACCGCGACGGCCTGCGCATAGTTCGTGTGCACGCGTCCCGTCGATGCATTCACCATGCGCGGCAGCTTGTCCGTATAGGTGGACTTGAGTTTCGACAGCCCGCGATGCTCGAGCAGCACCTTCGGCAACGGATAGTCTTCCGCCAGCTTTTGCAGCACTTCTTCATCGGTGGAAGGCGCGCCGCTCGGCGTCTTTTTCACGACCGGCAATTGCAGCTTCTCGAAGAAGATCTGGCCGATCTGCTTGGGCGAGCCGAGATTGAATTCGCCGCCCGCGAGTTCATAGGCTTGCGCCTGCAAATCGATTAGACGCTTGGCGATTTCGTTGCTCTGTTTATCGAGCCGTTCGCGATCGATCAGTACACCGTTACGTTCCATCTTGCGCAGCACGCGCGACGTCGGCATTTCGATGTCGCGATACACGTGCAACAGGCCTTCCTCCTGCGCCACTTGCGGGTAGAGCGCGTGATGCAGGCGCAACGTGATATCCGCGTCTTCGGCTGCATAGGCCGAGGCCTTGTCGAGCGGCACTTCGTCAAAACCGATCTGCGACGCGCCCTTGCCCGCGACGTCTTCGTACTTGATCGTCTTCACGCCGAGATGACGCAACGCGAGGTTGTCCATGTCGTGCGGCCGGTGCGACTCGAGCACATACGATTGCAGCAGCGTGTCGTGCTCGACGCCGCGCATTTCGATGCCGTAGTTGGCGAGCACCTGCTCGTCGTACTTCAGGTGCTGACCGACCTTTTTCTTCGATGCGTCTTCGAGCCAGGGCTTGAGCTTCGCGAGCACTTCATCGCGCGGCAACTGCTCGGGCGCATCCGGACCGCGATGCGCGACCGGTATGTAGGCCGCATGGCCGGGCTCGGTCGACACCGACATGCCGACGATCTGCGCGGTCATCGGATCGAGCGATGTGGTCTCGCTGTCGAAGGACGTGATCTCCGCTTCGTTGATGCGCTTGAACCAGGCGTCGAACTGCTCCCACGTCTGTACCGTCTCGTAGTGATGCACGATTTCGGTGACTTCCGCAGGCGGCGTATCGGTGGGGCCTTCGACCGCATCGGCGATGTCGATTTCGCGCAGCCACGTCTTGAAGCCATGACGCATGAACACGTCGCGCAGTTCGTCGCGCGACTCGGGACGCGTGACGAGCGTGCCGTCGATCGACTCGATCTGCGAAGTGAGGTCGCATTCCGTGTGCACGGTGACGAGCTTTCTCGCCATCGGCAGGAAGTCCAGAGCCTTGCGCAGATTGTCTCCTACCGCACCCTTGATCTCGCCGGCATGTTCTACGATGCCATCAAGGGTTTCGTATTGCGTGAGCCATTTGAGCGCTGTCTTGGGGCCACACTTCTCGACGCCCGGCACGTTATCGACGGTATCGCCGATGAGCGACAGATAGTCGACGATTCGCTCCGGCGGCACGCCGAACTTCGCGAGCACGCCGGCGCGGTCGAGCGTTTCGTTGGTCATCGTATTGATGAGGGTGACATGATCCGTCACGAGCTGAGCCAGATCCTTGTCGCCCGTCGACACGATCACCTTCATGCCGCGCTTCTCGGCAACGACTGCGAGCGTGCCGATGACGTCGTCGGCCTCGACGCCTTCGATCATGACGAGCGGCCAGCCGAGCGCGCGCACGGCGACGTGAATAGGCTCGATCTGTCTGGAGAGGTCTTCCGGCATGGAGGGCCGGTTGGCTTTGTATTCGGCGTACCAGTCGTCGCGGAAAGTCTTGCCTTTGGCATCAAATACGCACGCGCTATACTCTGCATTGATTTCGCGCCGCAAGCGCCGCAGCATGTTGATCATCCCATACAGAGCGCCGGTGGGCCCGCCGTCGGGGCCTCGCAAGTCCGGCATCGCATGGTAGGCCCGGTACAAGTAGCTAGAACCGTCGACCAATAGCAGGGTCTTACCTTCAAGACTTAGTTCTTCAGGCATTATGAACAAGAGAAAAGTGATTCCGAGTCTGCGATCACTCGCAGATCAAGAGCGCGCGACGGCCAAGAAGGCTCGCGCATCGTGGCAGATGTTCACGATTATGGCAGAGTTTATCGAGGCGACCGAGTACCTCTCGGAGATTCGCCCTGCCATCAGCATCTATGGTTCGGCGCGTCTGAAACCGGAGTCGCCGTACTATCAGCTCACGATCGAAATCGCGCAGAAATTCTCCGACGCGGGCTTCGCCGTCATATCGGGCGGCGGGCCGGGCATCATGGAAGCGGCCAATAAAGGCGCGCATGCGGGCAAGTCGCCTTCGGTGGGTCTGAATATCGAACTGCCGCACGAGCAATCGGGCAATCAGTGGCAGGATATCTCGCTGCGCTTCCGGCACTTCTTCACGCGCAAGGTGACGTTCGTGAAGAATTCGGATGCGGTCGTGGTGATGCCGGGCGGCTTCGGTACGCTGGATGAACTTGCCGAAGTGTTGACGCTGATTCAGACCAAGAAGTCGCGTCACGTGCCGATCGTGCTCGTCGGCGCGGAGTTCTGGGCCGGGCTGCTCGACTGGTTCAAGAACACGTTGCTTACCAACGGCGTGATCAGCCCGAAAGATCTCGATCTGATGCAGGTGATCGATGATCCGGATCAGGTGCTGGATGCCGTGTTGCGGTTCTATGAAGACCGCGAAGACTCGGTCGAGCAGCCGGCGGAAAGCAAGTCGGATGAGGATCGGATGTTTTATCTTTGACGCGGTAGCACCAACCGTGCGAAAGGCCGTGTGCGCACACGGCCTTTGAGCTTGAAATTGTTGTAGCGCGCTTCTCATATCCCGGCACCGCAATGCCGCGGCATCACACATTTCCACAAAATATAGTTATCCGAAATGTATCCTAGCGCCCCGCGCGGGCAGTTAGCCCTGCGTCTTGGCGCTCGCCATCGACACCCGCATACGACAACTGGCACCGGTCGATTTTTGCGTTTGTCGATAGCTTTCACTAATTAAATCTGGCTTTTCGAGATAGCGCCAATCGGAACGCCGTTGCCTTTGCCAGAAATGGCAAGCCCGGACCCAACATGAAACATTTGTCGAATCGACCATTGCGGCTAGCCGCCGCCGCAGCCATGGTCATCTCACTGCTCGCCGCCTGCGACCAATCGAAAAGCCCTTCGAATTCCGTACCAGCCTCCGCCCCCCAGGACGGCAGGATCGCGCTGCTCAAGGACATCTCCGGCGTATGGACTCCGACCGCGACTCCCGGCCTGACCACGATCTACTACGCGGATAATCGCTTGCAAATCCTTCAGGGCGACACGCCGCTGGCCGTCACCTTGGGCGACGTGGACCCCGGCGAGGGAACGGTCAACGTCAACACAGTGGCGCGCGGCAAGGAAGAGATTCTCACCATCCGCAAACAGTGGAACACCGACCACACCGCCTACAACCTGTCGATGACCGGCAGCGATGGTTACCAGGAGACACTTGGCTTCGTGCGTCGAGTCAGCAATGACGATATGAACAGGATCAGCAGGCTCACTGTGGCAAAGACGCCTGTGCCGCAGCCTTCGCAGCCCGTCGAAACATCGCCCGCTTCCACCGTTCCGAGCGATCGCGGCGTCATCGATATGTGGCTGGGCGGCATCGACATGAATCTGCGCTCGTGCCCCGGCTCGACGTGCGCGGCCGTCATCGTCGTGCCGAAAGATTCGAAAGTGAACGCCGACACGTCAACGATTCGCAACGTCACCGAGTCGTCGGGTGCGAATACGCCTTGGGTACGCGTCACTTACGAGGGGGCATACTGCACGCCGGCCGAACTGGACCAACAGACCGGCTGTACACCGTCTCACGGCACCGAAGCGCCTGTCACTGGCTGGATGAACTACAGCCGGCTGCTGGCGGCCCCGCGCGCGCAGCAATAAACGCTTGGCGGGCGGCATCTTGCGCCGCCCTCCTGTCATTAAGCGGCGTTACTGAAACGCCACCTCCGCGAAACTTCGCAACTTGCGGGAATGCAGCTTCGACAACCCGTTCTCGCGCAGCAATTCCATCGCTTTAACGCCGATCTGCAAGTGCTGATCCACTTGCGCTCGATAGAACTGATCGGCCATCCCGGGCAACTTCAGTTCGCCATGCAGCGGCTTGTCCGACACGCATAGCAACGTCCCGTACGGCACGCGAAAACGGAACCCGTTCGCCGCGATAGTCGCGCTTTCCATGTCGAGCGCCACCGCCCGGCTCTGCGACAGCCGACGCACCGGTTCGCGGTGATCACGCAATTCCCAGTTACGGTTATCGACGCTCGCGACCGTGCCCGTGCGCATCACGCGCTTCAGCTCGACGCCTTCGAGTTTCGTCACCTGCGCGACCGCGCGCTCCAGCGCAACCTGCACTTCCGCGAGCGCCGGCACCGGAACCCACAGCGGCAGATCGTCATCGAGGACGTGGTCTTCGCGCACATAACCGTGAGCAAGCACGTAATCGCCCAGACGCTGCGTGTTACGCAAACCCGCGCAGTGCCCGAGCATGATCCACGCGTGCGGCCGCAGCACGGCGATGTGATCCGTAATCGTCTTCGCGTTCGACGGCCCCACGCCGATGTTCACCATCGTGATGCCGCTGCCGTCCGCGCGCTTCAGGTGATACGCGGGCATCTGCGGCAGGCGCGCGGACGGCGTGCCTTCCTCGGGCTGTTCACCGAGATTCGCGTTGTACGTGACGACATCGCCCGGTTCGACGAACGACGAATACTCGCTGCGATACGCGCGCGTTTCCTCGTCGTCGGCGCGCGACATCATCGTCCGGCCGAGCTTCACGAACTCGTCGATATAAAACTGGTAGTTCGTGTACAGCACGTAATTCTGGAAGTGCGTGGGCGAAGTCGCCGTGTAGTGTCTCAGCCGATGCAGCGAGAAATCGACACGCGCCGCCGTGAAGAGCGCGAGCGGATGCGGCTCGCCCGGGCCCGGCTCGTACGTGCCGTTGACGATCCGATCGTCGAGCAGCGCGAGGTCGGGTGTATCGAAGATATTGCGCATCGCGAGCAGCCGGTCCCGATCGAGATCGCCTTCGAGATGAATGCCTTCGGCGAACGCGAAATGAATGGGAATGGGATGCGCGGACACGCCCACTTCGAGGCCCACGTGATGATTCTTCGTGAGCAGACGCAATTGCTCGCGATAGTAATCGCCGAAGAGATCGGGACGCGTGAGCGTCGTTTCATAGATGCCAGGACCCGCCACGAAGCCGTACGAGCGCCGCGAATCTATCTGCGTATTCAGTTCAGTACGCACGCGCACGAACGGATAGCACGCGCGGACGCGATGCGTGAAGTGCTCGTTGCGGCGATAGCGCGCGAAGGCGTCGCGCAGGAACGCGGTATTCGCTTCATAGATCGCGGAAAGGCGCGTGACGGCCGCGGCGGGATCCTCGAAGGATTCGGTCGGAAAATCGTTGGCGGGTGTGCCTTGCGTGCTCTGGGTCCGGTCGTTTGTCATGATCTTGTGTCTTTCTTCAAATGCCCTCGTAGTGAATCGACATTAACACGGAAGAATGCGCGAACCATGAAGTCCGTCTGCATGTGAGTGCGTGCGATCACACCTCGCAACACCTTTTTGGTTCGTGGAGTCAAATTTCGCGAAACCAGCGCAAAATAAGGCGTTGGCCCAGCGTGGATCACTGAGTCGGCAACCGTTTTGTTAGAATCCGGCCATCGCCTGGAGAACCATCATGAAGCCGCACCTTTGCGCCGCCGCCGCGGCAGTCCTCGCCGCAGCAAGCTTCTGCGCATTCGCGCAGCCGGCGCAGCAAGCCGCAAACGCGGCACCTCAACCGGCGACCCAGAAAATGTCGCCGGAAGAAGCCGCGGGCCTTCCCGATCTCAAATCCATCAATCGTCCGCCCGCGAATGTCAGCTCGAAAGTCGAGATTTCGCCGCCGCGCACGCCGAGTTATCACGAACTGAGCACCAACGGCACCGAAATCACCGAATTTCGTGACAAGGGCAAACCCGTCGAAATCGATGTGCATTCGAATTTCGGCACGCGCTACCAGATGAGCGCCCCGGCCGACACTTCGCCGCAAGTGCGTGACAACGGCAAGGCGAGCACGCGCCTGCCCTCGATCAACCTGCGTTACTGATCCCGTATCGCTCCCGGACCCGCTCCAGCCGGGCGGGTCGCGGCACCGTGGCTCCTCGCGCGGCGCCACCGTTCACAGGCCACTTCCTGGCCGTCCAACCTGACCGACGTTTTCCTGCATGGCCGTCTTCACTCCCGTCACCAACGCCGATCTCGGCGACTGGCTGCAAGACTACGATCTCGGCGATGTCGTCGAATTTCGTGGCATCCAGTCGGGCATCGAGAACAGCAACTTCTTTCTCACGACGACGCACGGCGACTACGTGCTCACCATCTTCGAGAATCTCACGGCGACGCAGTTGCCGTTCTATCTCGATCTGATGCAGCATCTGGCGTCGCATCGTGTGCCCGTGCCCGACCCGATGCCGCGCCGCGACGGCTCGCTCTTCGGCATGCTGCACGGCAAGCCGGCGAGCGTCGTGACGAAGCTCGAAGGCGCACCCGAGCTTCAGCCAGCGCCCGCGCACTGCATCGAAGTCGGGCAGATGCTCGCGCGGCTGCATCTCGCGGGACGCGATTTTTCGCAGCATCAGCCGAATTTGCGCAGCCTTTCGTGGTGGCAGGAGAAGGCGCCGTCGATCGTCGATTTCCTGAGCGGCGAGCAGCGCGACCTGTTTGAAAGCGAGCTTGCGCATCAGGCGGCGTTCTTCGGCTCGGCGGATTACGCGTCGCTGCCCGACGGCCCGTGTCATTGCGATCTGTTCCGCGACAACGTGCTGTTCGCTCCCGGACGCGAGCATGCGCGGCTGGGCGGTTTCTTCGATTTCTACTTCGCGGGCGTCGACAAGTGGCTCTTCGACGTCGCCGTGACCGTGAACGACTGGTGCATCGACCTCGCGACGGGCGTGCTCGATCCCGCGCGCGTCGACGCGTTGCTGCGCGCATATCAGACCGTTCGACCGTTCACGCCCGCCGAGGAGCGTCACTGGAACGACATGCTGCGCGCCGGCGCGATGCGCTTCTGGGTCTCGCGCCTTTTCGATTTCTATCGCCCGCGCGAGGCACAGTTGCTGAACGCGCACGATCCCGGCCACTTCGAACGCATTCTGCGCGAACGCGTCAAAGCCGCTTCTCAAGTCAACCGATAACCTAGCGACATGCGACTGATCGAAGTTCCCGCCAAGACCGGCTACGTGTGGTTCCGTCAGGGCATCTGGCTGTTCCGCCGCAACCCGTTTGCGTTTCTCACGGTGTTCTTCGCCTACCTGTTCGTGATGACGCTGATCTCGCGCGTGCCGCTCGTCGGCCCGCTCCTGCCATTGCTCTTCATCCCGGGCATCGCGGTCGGCTTCATGGCGGCGTGCCGCAACACGATCGCGGGCAAGCCCGTCTGGCCCACCATTCTCGTCGACGGATTCCGTTCGTACGGCAGCGTCGTCGCACGGCGGCTGCTGGCGCTGGGCGCGCTGTATATCGTCGCGATGGCGGTGATCTTCGCGTCATCGGCACTCGTGGACGGCGGCACGCTGCTCAGCATCATGATGGGCGATGGCCCGAGCGGCGATCCGGAAACGGTCGCCGCGAGCTTCAGCCCCCTCGCGGTGCTCGTCGCGATGGCGTGCTATATCCCGGTCGCGATGCTGTTCTGGTTCGCGCCGATCCTCGTCGCGTGGCACGACGTGCCGCCCGCGAAGGCGCTGTTCTTCAGCCTGGTGTCGTGCTGGCGCAACCGTGGCGCGTTCATTTACTACGGCGTGCTGTGGATCGCAATCGCGCTCGCGGTGTCGTTCGGCCTGACCGCGCTGATGCAGGCGCTCGGCGCGGGTCAGGAAATGGCGCTCGCGGTGCTGATGCCCGCGTCGATCATCGTCACGACTGCGCTGTATTGCTCGTTCTACGCGACCTATCGCGGCTGCTTCGGTGTGAAGTCTGCCGACTCGCCGGACATTCCAGACGCGCCCGGCACGCCCAACGCCTGAGCGATTGCGGCGGATCGAACGGGCACGGCGATTCTTCGCGCGTGAAGCATTGCACGTACACTAACCGCATCGGCCGCCCCGGCCTTCCCGCCGCGCCTTCGCCATGACTTCGCCCGACGCCTTGCCCGTGATTCCGCTCGAACTCGATGAGCAACTGTGCTTCGCGCTCTATTCGACATCGCTCGCGATGACGAAAGCGTACAAGCCGCTGCTGGAAAAGCTCGGACTGACATATCCGCAATATCTGGCGATGCTCGTGCTTTGGGAAGCCGACGATCTCACCGTGAAGGAAATCGCCGCGCGCCTCTCGCTCGATTCCGCGACGATGACGCCGCTGCTCAAACGCCTCGAAGCGCAAGGCTATGTCGAGCGCGTGCGTGGGGTGGAGGACGAGCGCCAGGTCTATATCCGCCTGACCGATGTCGGCCGGGCTCTGCGCCAGTCTGCCCAGGCGATTCCAACCGAAATCTACTGCGCGTCAGGCTCCGACATCGACGCGATGCTGCGCTTACGCGGCGATCTCGTGCGGCTGCGGGCCTCAATTAACGAATATCTGGGGCGCTAAATATGCAGCGATAGCGATTCGCTAAGCGGTCAATTGCGATATTTTAATTTTCACGCTAATAATTAGCGCGATATATTTACACCGTGGTGGACGCAATATCAATCTGACAACTGAAACCCACGGAGCGAAACGATGAGCATTCTGTACAAGGCAACGGCGACGAGCACCGGCGGACGCGATGGACGCGCGATTTCCTCGGACGAGCAATTGAACGTGAAACTGAGCGCGCCGAAAGAACTCGGCGGCTCGGGCGCGCCGGGAACGAACCCGGAGCAACTCTTCGCCGCAGGCTACTCAGCTTGCTTCCTTTCGGCGATGAAATTCGTCGCAGGCCAGCAAAAGCGCGCGGTTCCGGTCGAAACGACGGTGACGGCCGATGTCGGCGTCGGTCCGAACGATGCGGGCGGCTTCAAACTCGACATCGAACTGCGCATCGCGCTGCCGGGTCTCGATGCGACGGAGGCCCAGGCGTTGGTCAACGCCGCACACAAGGTCTGTCCGTACTCGAACGCAACGCGAAACAATGTGGACGTGCGCGTCAAAGTAATCTGATCCAGCGCGCGTACGAACGAAAATGCCGGCCCACAGGGCCGGCATTTTCACATCCGATTCGCACAACAACGCCGAACAATTCGGCGCCTGAAACTGATGACTTAGTTCGACATCCACGACGGGTGACGCGCGGTCGCCCGCTGGTCCAACTTCTTCATACGATATTCGAGATCGTAGATGTCTGTTGCTTCGGCGAGATAGGCGTCGTCGCGCGCACGATCGCGCTCGTCAGCGGTCTTGGTGAGAAACAGGAAAATGCGGCTGATCAGGAACATGGTGAACCTCGCTTGGATACTGGGGTAACTACCTATGAAGCCGATTATAGGGTAATCCCTGATCCAACACCAGCCCTATCTGCTAGAACACTGAAACTAAAGACTAATTTGCAACATTCGAAACGCCGGCCGGCGGCGTTCAGGCGACGAACGCATCGCGGGTAGCCTCGCTCGGACGTCGCTGGTGTTTGAAGAACTCCCACATGACCGCGGCGGAATCCGGTCCCTTCGACGAATGGAAAGCGACGGTATCGTCGCCACCGGCCCATGAGTGCCCGAGGCCCCGCACGATCGATGTCTTCACCACGCGTCGGCTGTTCTTGAAGTAGTCCGTCACGACGCCGTCCGGATGCGTTTCCTCGCGCGCTTCGCCCGCACGGCGATTGCCCGCGGCATCGATGAAACCGTTCAGCCGCAGAAACTGCTTCGCCAGTTGTGCGGCGTTCGCGGCCGTCACCACTGAATCCAGCTCACCGTGCACGATGATCGCCGGCATGCCGGGATATTCGCGCACGTCGACGGCGGCGTCGATCAGTGCGACGGGATCGCTTCGCGCGCCGCGACGCATCACATCCATTGCACCGATGGCCGAGCGCGCCTCGCCGAAAACCACGCCCGAATGCAGACCGACAGCAGCGAACACATGCGGATAACGCACGGCGAGCAACGCCGCGAGTCCTGCACCGGCAGACATCCCCGCGACATACACGCGCTCCGGATCCAGATCGTGCTGTTCGACGACCGCATTCACCAGCGACACGACCGACGCCGCCTCACCGCCGCCTCCGTTCCCAGAATCGTCATACCAGCGCCAACAGCGATGCGCGTGATCGTGCTTCGACTGCTCGGGGTACAGCACGGCGAAACCATATCTGTCGGCAAGCAGATTTATACGTGTGCCCTGCGCGAATTCGTCGGCATTCTGCTTGCAGCCATGCAGCATCACGACGAGCGGCATCGGTTCTGTCCCGGCTTTCGGCGGCATGTAGAGCGCGTAAGCCATGTGATTCACGAAACGGCCGGCCGTAGGCGGCGCCGAGTGATACGAGCGCGCCCATTTCCCGCGCGCCCAAGCCGACGCGCGCGGCCGCACTCGGGATTCGCGCGCAGCCGGGCGCGCGCTGGCGCGAGGCGCCCCAGCCGCTTTCGCGGCCGTGCCGGGCTTCAGTTTCGACTTTACGGTCTTGGCGCGTGCGGGCTTGGCCGCGGCGCGGGGCTTCGGTGTGCGAATTGCGTCCACCTGGCTGGTGACCAGACGTCTCAAGCCGCGCAGCCAGAGCTTGGTAAGGCTTTTTGACATTGGGCTGGGTCCTCCACAAACATGCAATCGGATGGCGCGGCGAAATCGCGCCCGTTGTGCGATGCACAATAACATCAAACCGGCTAGATGGCGCGCATCCTCGACTTACATGTCGGGATAAATTAACGTAATTTCAACAAAAAAGACGAACTTAAACGGAAGTTACCCGCTGTAACAAGCAGCTTTCTTTGCGGAATGTCGCATAATTCAGCATCTTCCCAAGCGTTATACTGAGGAGGATTTGCGGCGTCGTGTCAGAAGCGCTTTGAGCGGGGCCTGCCGTTTTCGTCGTGTCTGCCGCACTGCAGCAACCCTCATTCCCAAAAACATCTATGAACGTGGACTTTCCTTCTTCCGCCTGGATTTTCGTCACTGCGCTCGGCAGTGTCGGCGTCATGGGCCCGGTGGCGCTCATCGTCGCCGCGTGGCTCGCGCTCGGCTATCGCTGGAAATACGCAGGCGCCTGGCTCGCGTTGCTCGGCGCCGCGAGCGGCCTCGTCGCGTTGAGCAAGATCGCGTTCATCGGCTGGGGAATCGGTGTGCGTCATCTCGATTTCACCGGCATCAGCGGACACGCGCTGATGTCGACGGCGGTTCTGCCGGTCGCGATCTTCGTCGCGCTGCTGCCCGCGCGTGGCGCGATGCGCGCTATCGGCGTCGCGCTGGGGCTGGCGCTGGGCGTGTGGGTCGGCGTGTCGCGAGTCGTGCTCGACGCGCATTCCGTCTCCGAAGTGGTGGCGGGCTGCGCCCTCGGCGCGGTGGTCGCGCTCGCGTTCGTGTGGGCCGCGTGGCGCGCCGAGTCCGGCAAGCTCGCGCCGGCGCCCGTCGCCGCAAGTCTCGCGGCGGTCGTCGCGGCCTTGCATGGCGTGCCCGTGCCGACGCAGCACTGGATCACGGAAATCGCGCTCGGGCTGTCGGGCCACGAGCGTCCCTACGTGCGGGCGAGCTGGAAGGCGAAGATTTACCGCGCGCCGGATCGCCGCACCGAATTGCCGCCGGATCAACGCGCGGCCGCGTGACACGGCCGCCGGCGTCGCAGTGCGTGCTGCTTAATCGTTCACGCCGATGATCACGCTCGACGCCTTGATCACCGCCACGGCCGCCTGACCTTGCGCGAGCCGGAGCGTATCGGCGCTCTGATTCGTGATGATCGCGGTGATGGTGGTGCCGCCGTCGAGCGCCAGCGACACTTCCGCGTTCACCGCGCCCTTCGTCACGCTGGCGACCGTGCCGCGCAACTGATTGCGCGCCGACAGCTTCGCATTCGTGTCTTCCATCAGCATGACCCACGACGCCTTGATGAGCGCGAACGCGTCGCTGCCTTCCTTGAGCCCCAGCGCTTGCGTGCTTTCGTGCGTGACGACCGCGACGATCGTCTGGCCGCCTGCCAAGCCGAGCTCGATTTCATCGTTGACGGCACCACGCGTGATTTTCGTTACCTTGCCGGCCAGTTGGTTGCGCGCGCTCGTTTTCATCCCAAGTCTCCCGATCAGCTGCCAGTCATGGGCGAAGCCTTCGATCGCCGCGCCCGCCCGTTCCAAAAATTTTCGATGCTCGCGTTCGATGGCGCGGTACGTCTCGATGAGCCGCAGCGCGGCGGGCGTGAGCACCGTGCCCCCGCCGCCCCTGCCGCCGGTTGCGCTCGTCACGAGCGGCTCGCCGGCCAGGTTGTTCATGGTGTCGACGGCGTCCCACGCGGCCTTGTAACTCATGCCGACGGCCTTCGCCGCGGCGGTGATCGATCCCGAGTCCCGAATCGCGGCGAGCAGCCCGATGCGCGCCGCGCCGCCGAGCGTCTGAGTGCCGCTACGCAGCCATACGGAGCCGCCGAGTGCCAGCGGGTCGCGCACGTTCGGCCGTGCTGTTTTATTCATCTGTCGCCCTCTGTGGCCATGCGGGTCAATGAACGGGTGGCGGCTTATATCGACGCCTTCACACGCGGACGACGCATCGACCGAAGCAGCCGCTCGCCCTCCTGCGCGTCCTTCCTTGCCGACGCCGCGCCCCACGCCCGCGCGAACCCGCGCTGATAATCGCTGGCCTCCGGAATGGACGCGAGCCGGTCGGCTGCGACAGCCGCATCGTTCGCTTCGCCAAGTACCGTCTGCAGCTCGCCGAGCAGCTTCGCGGTGTGCGTGCGCGTGCGCCGCGACGTGACCGAGCGGAAAAATTCGAGCGCATAGCGCAGCCGCTTGGCATGAATGCGCACACGATGCCGCTCATGCGCTTCGAGCGACGCGAGATCGGGCACATGCGCGATGCGCCGGTAGTCCTTGCGGATGCGCTTTTCGGCATAGCTGACGAAGCGCGTCGGCGACGCGTCCTCTTGGGAGGCGAAGCGAGCGAGCCATTCGACGAACGCGAGCGTGAGACGCGCGTACCGCTTCGACGCGAGCGCATCGCGCACCTTGTCCCGCGCGACGCGGCGCTTCGCGTCGGCGGCGGCGATCAGCGCCTGCCAGCGCTCGGCGCTGTCGTCCGATTCCGCGTAGGCGGGCAGCGTCTTGTCGGTGAACACGTCCCAGTCGCGCGCATCGGCGAGCAGGTCGCCGAACCATGTGAGATCCGGCGCAACGCGCGTGTTCCAGGCATCGTCGACATAGCCGCGAAAAAGTTTCAGCAGTGTCTTCAGCCGCCGCTGGGCGACACGCAACTGATGCACGTGCTCGTCGCCTAGACCTGCGCGCGATGCGTCCGCGTTGCCGAACCACTGCCCGGCCACCGATGCCGCGATGGCGACGAACGCTTGGCGGCGCGTCGCGGTGCGCGGAAGATCGAGCTTCGCCGCATGCACCGGCTGCGCTTGCGACGCGTGCTCGTCATCCGGCGCGATGCAAAAGGGCGCGGCGTCGAGCACCTCGCCCGCGACGCGGAAAACTGCATCGAGCGCACCGTTCACCGACGGCGCCGCGAGCCGCAATGCCGGCAGCGCCTGTACGGACGTTTCGAGCGTCGCGAGGATGTCCGCGCCGCTCGCATCGATGCGCCATTCGATGCGCTCCACTTCGACTTCGGGGGCCGGAACGTCAGGCGCCTCGCCGTCGGGCGTCGCGGCTGTTCCCGCGTCCACATGGCGATACGCCCTGGCGAGCGGTCCGTGCAACGCTTCATCGGCTTGCGCGAATTCGATCAGCGACGCTGTCAGATCCTCGCCCGCAGGCCGCGCGAAAGTCCGGTAACGCACGAAGCCGGGCATCGGCGCGCCTTCGGTCTGCACGGCGCACAGCGTGCGCGCGCCCTCCAGCGTCTCCACCGACAGCCGCCAGCCCGGCGCTTTCAGCGCGATCTCGCGCGCGGTGAGGCGCGTCGAGCGGGGCGTCGCGCCCGCGAACGCGGCGACACGCTGCAACGCCTCTGCGAGCACGCCGATGGACCCGTCGTCCGATCGAATCGCTTGCAGCGTTACCTCGACCCACATCGTCATGAAGTCTCCCGGAGCGGCTTCGCGCCGCCCGTCAATTCATACGAAAGGCTCATGTTTCCCGATTCATGAAATCGACACACGCTGCGGGAAACATGGCCTTTTGAGCGTCTGAAACGCTTCTCATCTGCTCTCCACCTTCCGATACCCCCGTGCAAGTCACCCAAGGACGCGACATGAACCAGATCGCCTTTCCCCAAGCACGAGAAGGACGCACGCTCGGGCAGCGGCTCGCGCTGCTGCTTTTTCTGATCGCCATCGGCGCGGGCGCCGTGTACTGCGTCCTGCATCTGCTCGAAGATCTCGCGCCGGTGCGGGAATCGTCGGTGTTTCCGTACATCCTGCTCGGCATCGCGCTGCTGATCGCGCTCGGCTTCGAATTCGTCAACGGCTTTCACGACACCGCGAATGCGGTTGCCACCGTAATTTACACGCACTCTTTGACGCCAAACTTAGCGGTTGTCTGGTCGGGCGCATGGAATTTCATCGGCGTGCTGATTTCGAGCGGCGCCGTCGCGTTCGGCATCCTGCAACTGCTGCCGGTCGAGCTGATCATCGGCGTGGGCAGCTCGCAGGGCTTCGCGATGGTCTTCGCGCTCCTGATCGCGGCGATCATCTGGAACCTCGGCACGTGGGCGCTCGGCCTTCCTTCGTCGAGCTCGCATACGTTGATCGGTTCGGTGATCGGCGTCGGCCTCATGAACCAGATGCTGCACGGCACGAACGGCACGTCGGGCGTCGACTGGACCCAGGCGATGTCGGTCGGCAAGTCGCTGCTGTTTTCGCCGATCGTCGGCTTCATTCTCGCGGGCTTCCTGCTCTACGTGCTGAAGCTCGTCGTCCGCGTGCCGGCGCTCTACAAGGAGCCGGAGAAGAACACCCCGCCGCCGTTCTGGATCCGCTGTCTGCTGATTCTCACCTGCACGGGCGTGTCGTTCGCGCACGGTTCCAACGACGGCCAGAAGGGCATGGGCCTCATCATGCTGATCCTGATCGGCACCGTGCCGACCGCCTACGCGCTCAACAAGGCCATGACGGCGGGCGAAACGCAGACCTTCGTCGCGGTGAGCCACAGCGCGTCCGATGTGCTGCAGCGCTACAGCAACGGTGTTTCGCCCGCGGCCGACGCACGCGGCCAGGTGGAGAAGTACGTGCAGACGAAGACACTCGCGCCGGACACGGTCGCGTCGCTGAAGGCGGTGGTCGGTTCGATCGAAACGCAGGTCCGGCCGAGCCAGACGATCGCCGACGTTCCGCAGGGCAACGTCCGCAATGTGCGCAATGAGATGTACATCGCGTCCGAAGCGCTGCGCATCATGGAAAAGCAGAAGGCGCCCGCATTCTCCAGGGACGATGACGCCGTGCTCGGCAACTACAAGAAGCAGCTCGACCACGCGACCAAGTTCATTCCGACGTGGGTGAAGGTCGCTGTCGCGGTCGCGCTCGGTCTGGGCACGATGGTCGGCTGGAAGCGCATCGTCGTGACGGTCGGCGAGCGCATCGGCAAGACACATCTGACGTACGGGCAAGGCGCGTCGGCGGAACTCGTCGCAATGCTGACCATCGGCGCCGCCGATGTCTACGGCCTGCCGGTCAGCACGACGCACGTGCTGTCATCGGGGGTTGCGGGCACGATGGCCGCGAACGGTTCCGGTTTGCAATGGCGGACCGTGCGCAGCCTCGCGCTCGCGTGGATTCTGACGTTGCCGGTGTCGATCGCGCTCGCTGGCCTGCTGTTCTGGGCGTTCCGCGGCATCTTTTGATCTTTCCGGCGATGACCTCGCGCCCGAACGCCCGTCGAAGGGCTTTCCAGCGCTGTGCAAGTTTTGCCGATCCCGCTTCGTTTCGCGTCTCCTTTTCGACAATCGTCTGCTCACGCTGACGATCCTTCGACACGCCGGCCGCCTTGTATCACGGTCTTTCGAGCCCACTGGCACGGCCATTGCTCTAGTGCTGTCGTCGATCGCAAAACTGATCGTGCCGGTGGCCGCGAGCCGCCGCTCCCCTGGCGCATGACTGTCGATGACGGTTGGGAGGCTGCGCCGGATGCCGATCCGTCCCGCGGTCATTTGAATAAGGAGAAGTCGAATGACGATCGGAACCATACTGCTGATCATCCTGATCCTGCTTTTGATCGGCGCCATTCCTTCCTGGCCGCACAGCCGCAGTTGGGGCTACGGGCCGAGCGGGATTCTGGGCGTCGTGCTGATCGTGGTGATCGTTCTGTTGTTGATGGGCCGGATATAACGCAGCGCGGCGTGTTCAGCCGCGCAAAAAAAGGGGCGCTCCGTCAGGGCGCCCCTTTTTATCATCCGTGCCTGTTCACGCGTTCAGACCCGCATCACCTGGCCGTTCGGCTCGATCTTGCGCGGAATGACCGGCTCGGCCGGCTTTCGCGACGCTGTCTTCGGACGCGGCGCCACGGACGGCTGCTCGATGGCGGCCTTGTCCGCGACCTGCTTCACTGAGGTCGCGCTCTTGTGCTTTTTCCTCGCCGCGGTCTGCGCGGCCGCGTGCGTCTTGCTCTTGCCTTTGACGGACTGTGCTTCGGGAGGATTCCAGACTTCCGTGTAGCGCTCAGCCGCGAAAAGCGACGACGAGCCGACCAGAAGAACGACGATCAGGAATACGCGCTTCAAGTGATTCGCTCCAACGGTTAGTGGCCCGCTCTGCGCGAGAGAATGGCGTCGAGCGACTGCTCGGATGTTTCCAGTTCGTGCAACGCGGCGTCGAGACGCTCGAGCGAGCGAGCGACGGACTGCCCGTCCTGGATGAAATCGGACTCGCCTCGTGTGGCGTCGAACGCCGCGTTGACCGCGCGCGTCGCGCGCATGAAACGTTCGAGCGCAGCCGCTTCGAGCGGATCGTTGCGTGGAATCATCGGCAAGCTCCCTGTTGCAGACAAGCTGTACGAATATACAGTAAGCCGCCGCCCCGGCAAACAGGCGATATGCGACGTGGTGAAAATGCCGAAGCCCCTCTTGACCTGCGCCCGCAGGACGTCGGGCGACATTTCGCCGCGCCTCGATGCGGCGCCGCTCGCGATTAAGTCGCCCTTAATTCTTGCCCGACACACTCGTCTCGCGATCCGGCTCAATTGCCGCCGCCCCGTATCGGACGGCCGGATCATCACCGTGAGGAATGTGCCATGTCAGCCAACACCGCCGCGCGCCGAAGCTTTGCCAATCTCGCACCGACGATGCGAAAACAGTACGCGCTCACGCTGCGCGAATGCCGCCTGTCCCTGCCGGTCGAACCGCCGTGGGGACCGGCTTATCGCATGGTCGAATGGGTGCTGAAGAACGATCAGCGCGTGCAGCGCCGTGTGCTCCCCGCCGATTGCACGCCCTCGCAGATCGCCGACGCGCTCAAATCCCACGTGCCCGGCCGCCGCTACGGTCCGACCGATGACGACGCCTGATCCGGCGCCGCGCGTAAAAACATTCATGGCATGCTTGTATTAATCCAAATGTGGACTAACATCTACAACAAGTTCCTTTGGAGACTTAACGACATGTCCAACGCCGCACGCGCCGAACACTCGCCGGCTCGCGCCCCGGCGCCGCGTCCGGCGCTCGATTCGAGCGATCTTTCCGCCGCCGGCTTACGCGCGTTCTTCAACATCGCCCGTGACTGGGAGCTATCGGCCGAAGAGCAGATCACGCTGCTCGGCTCCCCGGGGCGTTCCACCTTCTTCAAATGGAAGGCCGCGCCGCAATCCGCGCGGCTCGGGCGCGACACCCTGGAGCGCCTCTCGCTGATTCTCGGCATCTACAAGGCGCTCCAGATCCTTTTGCCGGACCCGAAAGCCGCCGATACCTGGATCCGCCGTCCCAACGCCGCGCCGCCCTTCGGTGGACATCCAGCGATCGACCGCCTCCTGGCGGGCAATATCAGCGATCTCGTCGCCGTGCGCCAATACCTCGACGCGATGCGAGGCGGCTGGGCGTGATGGGAATTGCATTTCGCAAGGACACATCGAACTGGCGCGAACAGTGGCCGCACAGCCTCATCGGCTGGTCGCCCGCGTATCGCGTGATTCCCACGCGTTTTCCCGCCGTCAACCTGTTCGACCGCGTCGCCTCGCCGCAGGATTTCGAAGCGCTCTATGCGCTCGAGGCGATGACCAACGACCGCCTGCGCACCGAAATCGGCGAACTCGATCTCGTGCCGCCGGACGAACGCTGCTTCGGGCCGGGCTGCGGGCCGATCATGGCCGCGTTCACGCATTTGAATCCGAACGGCAGCCGCTTCTCCGACGGCAGCTACGGCGTGTTCTATTGCGGACGCGAACGGCAGACCGCGATCGCTGAAACGCGCTATCACGCCGGGCTCTTTCTCGCGGCGACGAACGAGGCTCCGCTACGCCAGCAGATGCGGCTCTATACGGTGATGGCGCACGGCGAAGTCGTCGATCTGCGCGGCGACGCGATCGAGCGGGCCGGCCTCGATGCGCGCATTCTCGCACCGGACGACTACGGCCCGGGCAAGGCGCTCGGACGCGCAGTGCGCACGGCGAGCGCGCCGGGAATCGTGTATCCATCGGTGCGCGATCCGCAAGGCGAATGTCTCGCCGCCTTTCGCACGACGATGCTGCGTGATTGCCGGCACGCGGCGTATCTGGAATACAACTGGAACGGCGAGGCGATCGATTATGTCTTCGAGCTGAACCAGGTCGGCTGAGCGGGCAAACGTTTCACACGCTTCAGCGGATCGCTATCGCCGTCTCGGTCCGCGTGCGCGCGAGCTTCTTCGACGCCGGGCGCGCAGCCTTCCCCGCCGGCTTCTTCGCGACATGCTCCAGCGCCTGCGATGCCGCGTTCTTGCCGCTCGCCTTGAGCCCGCCGGCGCGCGCCTTGCGGCTCGATTCCGAGAGCAGCCGGGTCAGGCGCGTGTCGTTCATCGCCTCGCCCTTGCGGTTCTTGCGGGCCGCCTCGCGCGTGCGGCGTTTCGCTTCCTTCTCGAGGAAGATGGCGAGCGCGGCCTCGTCGGTCCTGAGTCCGCGGCGGCGCGACGCGGGCATCGTCTCGGCAAGCTCGCCGGCCTCGAATGCGTCGATCACGGCAGGATGCACATAACATTTGCGGCATACGGCAGGCGTATTGCGCAGCAGTTGCGCGACTTCCTTGATCGTGCCGACGACATGCCTGCGCGCCTCCGTCACGGTCTCCCATTTCAGCCGCCTGAGCGCCGCGAGCGCGAACACGCTGCCGGCCCACGTGCGATAGTCCTTCGCGGTGAAGTCCGCACCCGTGATCTCGCGCAGATAATCGTTGATGTCGGATGAAGAGACCGAGTGGCGCGTGCCGTCCGCATCGAGATACTGGAACAGATCCTGTCCCGGCAAGTCCATGCACCGCTTGACGATGCGCGCAACCCGCGCGTCGCTCACCGCGACATCGTGCTCGATGCCGCTTTTGCCGCGGAACCTGAACCTCAACGTTCCCGCCGACACTTTGAGGTGGCGCTTGCGCAACGTCGTCAGCCCGTATGAGCGGTTCTCGCGCGCGTATTCCTCGCTGCCCACGCGAATGAGCGTCGTGTCGAGCAAACGCACGACGGTCGCGAGCACCTTGTCGCGCGGCATGCCGTCGAGCGACAGATCGCGCGTAACGCGCGCACGCAGCTTCGGCAGCACGACGGAAAACGCGAGCATGCGCTCGTACTTGTTGGCGTCGCGGGTTTCGCGCCACTGCGGGTGATAGCGATATTGCTTGCGCCCGCGCGCATCGCGCCCCGTCGCCTGGAGATGTCCGCGCGAGTCGGGGCAGATCCAGACATCGGTATAAGCGGGCGGAATGGCGAGCGCATTGATGCGGCGAATCTCGGCTTCGTCATCGATTCGCTTGCCTTGCGTGTTGAAGTACGCGAACGCCCCGTCGATCCACTCGCGCGTGTAGCCGCGCCGCGAATCGTCCATGTAGCGCAGGCCCGGCGGCAAATCCTCGGGGCAGCCCTGCAAGGCGCCCGTCCGTGCGTCGCCGGATCCGCCGCCTGTCTCGTCGCTCGTTCTCGTTCTCGCCACCGCGCGCCTCGCCTGATTGACGTTCGATTCATGGCGAAGCACCGAGCAACGCGCGTGCCGCCTGCGCGAAGCCGTGGCGGACGTCAGGGCAGCGCAAGCTCCCGCGCGCCCTCGGAGGCGGCCCAGCGCTCCTTCACGGACCAGCGCTCTTCGGTGCCGGCCTGAACGATCGTGAGACGGCCTTCCGGCGCGAACGCGCACGTATCGATGTAAATCTGCGAGCCGATCTGCTTCACGGCGCGCGTCGGCGTATGGCCGCAGTAGGTCGGCGACAGCCCGAGCTGTTGCTGCGGGTCCGCCTGACCGAGCGCGAGGGCGCGGCCCCACAGAATCTGCGTGCGCACGTCTTCATGGAAATCGCCGGCGTCGAGTTCGGCGTCGTTGCCGAAAAACTCCGCATGCAGCACGTTGAAGCGCCGTTCACCTTCGCCGACGATGCGCACGAGCGGCAACTTCGCGAGCCGCGCCGCGAGCACGGCGAGTTGATCGTCGGGAATCGCGTCTGCCCACGCGCCGCCGATCGCGTACCACGACTGACGGCGCATCGTGCCGGTCGCGACCGAGATCAGCGAATCCTCGTGATTGCCGAGCACGGGATAGAACCACGGCTTGTCGATGAGATCGATGGCCGCGCGCGAGTCGGTGCCGCGATCGACCAGATCGCCGACGGAGAACAGCCTGTCCCGCGCACCATCGAAGCCGATTTCGTGCAGAAGATAGCGCAGCGCATCCATGCAGCCATGCAGATCGCCGACCACGAAATCGCGGCCGATATCATTGGCGGGATGCCTGCAAACGATAGGATAGGTAGGACCATTCATGCGCCGATGATAGCGCTGCTCAATGACAAGGTGTGAGGCCTGGCTCGCTTTTGCAAGCAATCTGCAAGCCGCATCGACACTCGTTACACGGGCGTTACCGGCGCGCTGGATACGCGCGTAAAAGCTGCTGCGCGCCGTCGATTCAACCCGTATTTATTGCGCTATCGCGCGCAGCCGCGCGACCGTTTTTGCATCGGTCGTTGCGCGTGGATCACCGAACTGGCGCGTGATGAAGTTGGCCAGCGCCGCGATCTCTTCGTCCGTCAGTTGCGCGCCGAACGCCGGCATCTGGGCATGGGCGTCGCGCGTCTGACGATTCACGCCGTGCAGGATCACGAGGACGAGATTGTTCGTCGTCGCGATGCCAAGTGCGCCGGTCACGCTGTCGTGCACGAGTGAGGGAAACGACTTGCCACCCTCGCCCGTCACGCCGTGACAACTCGCGCAGGCGGCCGCGTAGAGCCGTGCGCCGTCGCTGTCGAGCGCCGTGATGTCCGTGCGTGCCGGCCGACCGAAGCTCGTGCGCACGCGCGCCGCCTTCACCGCGACCGGCGGCACGGCGCGCAGATACGTGATCATCGCGCGCAGATCGGCGGTCGTCATAAATTGCGTGCTCGTGGCGACGACCTCCGCCATCGGTCCGAGCGCGTAGGCACGGCCGGGCGCCGCGCCCGTCGACAGAAAGCGCAGCAGTTCGTCGTCGCGCCATGCGCCGATGCCCGCCACGCGTTCGGGCGTGAGGTTGCCTGCCTGCCAGCCCGCGATCGTCGCGCCGCCGAGCCGCTCACTCCGGTCCAGTCCGCCGAGCCAGTTGCGCGGTGTGTGGCACTCGCCGCAATGCCCGAGCCCCTCGACGAGATACGCCCCGCGATTCCACTCCGCGCTCTTCGACGGATCGGCAACGAAGCGTCCCGGCGAAAAATTGAACAGATTCCACAGCGTCATCAGCCAGCGCTGGTCGAAGGGAAACGAGAGCGCGTTGCGCGGCCTCGCGGTGCGCACGGGCGGCACGGTTGCGAGCCAGGCGCGCATCGAGAGGAGATCGGCGTCCGAAAGCAGCGTGTACGCGGTGTACGGAAACGCGGGATAGAGCCGCTCGCCGTTGCGTCCGATGCCCTCACGCATCGCCCGGATGAACTGCGCGTCGGTCCATGCGCCGATGCCCGTTTCCCGGTCGCTCGTGATGTTCGGCGCATACACGTTGCCGAACGGCGTCGCGATCGGCCTGCCGCCCGCGAACGGCCGCGCGGGATCGGCGGTATGGCAGCTCATGCAGCCGCCCGCGCGCACGAGATACTCGCCTTGAGCGGCTTTGGTTTGCGCGTTGGCAGGGCTGAGCAGACAAGCCAGGAGGACGAACACGCCCGTGAATCGCGCGTTCATCGCAACGACGTTTCGATCGTGCCGGCGAGCCGCAGCGCGAGCGCCGCGATCGTCAACGTGCAATTGACCGAACCGCCCGCGGGCATCACCGCGCTGCCGGCGATGAAAAGATTCGCATGATCGTGCGCGCGGCATTCGGCATCGACGACGGCATCGCCCGGATCGCGGCCCATGATCGCCGTGCCCATGATGTGGCTGCTCGCGCCGAGCGAATCGTCGTATTCGATCTCGGTGCCGTCGAACATGCCGGCAATGCGACCGAACAGCGCGCGCGTATCGGCGGCGCTCTTGCGCACGTAGTCGTCGATCGCATAGGCGATTTCCGGACGCGGCAAGCCGAGCGCATCCTTTTGCGCCGACAGCGTCACGCGATTCGCGCCCGATGGCAATTGCTCGTGGAAGCTACCGAACGTGAGCCTGCGCGCGCACTGCTCGCGGATCTGCCGGTCGAGTTCGCCGCCCGTCAGCCCTTTGCCGAGCAGGTTCCAGGTGACGGCGAGCGTGGGCGCCGCGTTCGACAGATGCAGCTTCTTCGCCGCCTGCTGCGCGCGAAACGGCCCGTCGCGAAAGTCGACGATCGAGCTCATTTCCACCGGCCCGCGCCCCGGCCACAGCGCCTCGTTCGCGAGAAAGCTCACGCTCGCGCCGGGATGATCCATCAGGTTACGTCCGACCTGATCCGAGCCATTGGCGATGCCCTTGGGATAGCGCGCCGACGTCGACATCAGAAGAAGCCTGGGCGTTTCGATGCCGTTCGCCGCGATCACGAAGCGCTTGCCCGTCACGCGCGTGCTCTGGCCGTTCGGGTCCTTGTAATGGATCGCGACGATGTCGCCGCGATCGTTGGCCTCGACGCGATACGCGACTGCCTGCGCGATCAGCGCCGCGCCCGCGCGCTCGGCTTTGTCGGCATGCGTGGCGGCGTGGTAAAGCGCGCCGATCGGGCAAATCGGCATGCAATTGTTGTTGCCGCAGCACGCGGGGCGCGCGTCGTATGGGCGGCTATTGCGCGCCATCGGCTCGGGCACGACGCGCAACGACTGCGCGCCGAGCACGTCCGCCACACGCCGGTCCATCCATGAGAGCGGCAGCGCGGTCATCGGATAAGGCGTCGAGCGCGGCGAGCCGAGATCGAGATCCGGGCCCGCAACGCCCAGCTCGACTTCGGCCTGACCGTACCAGGGCTCGAGCGTCTCGTAGGGAAACGGCCAGTCGCGCCCGACGCCGTACAGCGACTTCACGCGAAAATCGGCGGGCAACAGACGCCAGGCGGCGCCCGCCCAGTGCCACGTGGTGCCGCCGACGAGCCGCAGATATTGCGGTCGATACGGGGTCGTGCCGCGATCGATGAGATATGCGCCCGGATTCATCGGCTCGGGGCGAGGCGCGTGACGCAGAAGCGGATATGGCGCGCACAGGTCGCGCTTGTCGGCGACGCGGCGAAAGTTGTCGACGATCTGCCAGCGCGCGAGACGCGGCCCCGCTTCGAGCAGGATCACCGACGCGCCCGCCTTCGCCAGCCGATACGCGACGAGACTGCCCGCCACGCCCGATCCGACGACGACCACATCCGCCGAAGTGGAACCCGCCATGCGCGCGCCTTTGTCCTTGGTCGTGATGCCTGCGCGCCGGCCGCTCAGGGCTTGCGCGCCCAGTCGGCGGGCTCGCCGCGGCAGTATGAGGGAATCGTGAGCATGTCGCCGACGGGATCGAACATCAGTGCGCGTTCGTACGCAACGACCTCGACATGCGGCGGCTCGCCGACGACGCCGAGATACCACGCACGCATCACCGCACCCACCGTCTTCGCGAGCTCGGGGCGCGTGGTTTCCAGCGCGGCCGTGATGACGTCGGTCGGTGTGCCGCCGTGCGTCGCAATCCATTGGTCGAGCGCGGCGATCTTCGCGGCGAACTCGGGAACGTGCCGGACGAGCGCCGCATGCACGCGGTCGGCCAGAAGCGGATCGAAGCTCGTGCGGCCTGTGAGCCTCGCCGATACCGCGACGAACGCATCGAACCCGGGCGCGCGCGACTGCTGTTGAGCGCGCGCAGGCAGCGACGCCCACGCGGCGAACGCGCACCCGCCCGCCACGAGGCCCCGCCGCATCGCGAACGACACGCGCTCGGACGTTTTCATGCGCTTTCCTCAGCTTGCCGAAAGGTGACCGGGCAATAATCGCAGGCATCGAGCGAAGGCTGGCTCTCACGCGGATAGAAACGAAATGAAGCAGATTCTCCCGCCCGTTCTGCGCTACCGGCCGCGCGCCCTGGTCGGCCTCCTGATTGGTTGCGTCGTCGCCGCTTTGGTTCCGGCGCACGTGCGCCCGACCGCGCGCGCGCTGATCGGCTGGGACGCGGCGGTGTGGCTCTATCTCGTGCTGATCTGGCTCAAGATGGCGACCGCGCGCCAGAGCGACGTGCAGGCGCTTGCCGAACGCGAGGACGAAAACGCCGCGACGGTCCTGATGGTCGTGAGCGTCGCGGCACTCGCGAGCATCGTGGCGATCGTCTTCGAGTTATCGACCGCGAAGAACCTGGGCGCGGGAGCGGTGCTGCATTACGTCCTGACCGGCGCGACGATGCTCGGCGCCTGGCTCCTGATCCCGACGATGTTCACGCTGCACTACGCACGGCATTACTATCAGTCGCCCGATAACGATCCCGCCCTCAGGTTTCCCGACCGGCATCTGAAGCCCGATTACTGGGACTTCCTCTACTTCTCCTTCACCATCGCGGTCGCCTCTCAAACCGCCGACGTCTCGCTTGCATCGACATCCGCGCGCCGCACCGCGCTCGCGCAGTCGGTCTTGTCTTTCTTCTTCAATCTCGCGGTGCTCGGGCTCTCGATCAACATCGCCGCGAGCATGGTCGGCGGCTGAAACGACGCTGTCACGCGCGCTCCATAAGCTCTTCGGATACGCCGTGTAAAAACGCGACGCACGCCGCTGTCAGTTTTACACGCGGCACGTTCGTGCAGCTTCGTGCCTGGCCGGCGCCGTGCGCCGGCGGTCTCGGCATGCCATGGCCGCACACGAATGTGCTGCACCGCACATGCACGCGCGCGCGTGGCACAGCGATTGCTGAATTGCGCCAGCTATTTCAGACGAAACCTCGATCAGCGCTCGCATGCGCGGCTTGCCGTCCGCGCGTTCCTCTTGCTCAGGAGCCCCACTTTGCCTTTGAATGTTCTGCTGGTCGCCTCCGAAGCCGTCCCGCTCGCCAAGACCGGCGGACTCGGCGACATGGTCAGCGCCTATGCTGCCGCGCTGCGCGAAGCCGGCGTCGACGCCACCATCCTGCTCCCCGCCTACCCGAATGCGATTGCTCAGGCTGAAGGTCTGAGCAAGGTGGGCACGCTTACGGGCCTGCCCGGTGGCGATGCAGCACTGTTGCGCGGCCGCATGCCCGATACCGGCGTGCCGGTGTTGCTGCTGCGCGCCGATGCGCTCTATGCGCGCACCGGCCTTTATCAGGATGCGCAGGGCCGCGACTATCCGGACAACGCGATCCGCTTCGCGATGCTCTCGGCGGCCGCCGTCAAGATCGCCGAAGGCGTGCGCGGCGTGAAGAAGCCCGACGTCGTTCATGCCCACGACTGGCATACCGGCCTGACGCCGCTTCTGATGAAACACGCGGGCGTGCACGCGAAGAGCGTATTCACGATCCACAATCTTGCATTCCAGGGCAACTACGCGCTCTCGCTTGGTGCGTCGCTCGGCGTGCCGCAAAAGTGGCTCGTGCATGCGTTGAGCGATCCGAAGAGCATCGAGTTCTATGGCGCGCTGAGTCTGATGAAAGCGGGCATCGTGCACGCCGATCGCGTGACGACCGTCTCTGAAACCTACGCACGCGAAATCCTCACGCCGCGCTTCGGGCATCTGATGGAAGGCGTGCTGCAAAGCTGCGCGGACAAATTGGTGGGCGTCGTCAATGGCATCGACGAACAGACGTGGAATCCCGCCACGGACCCGCTCATCGAACGCAACTATTCATTCGACGACATGCGCGGCAAGCACGCCTGCAAGCGCGCGCTGCAACGCAGGTTCGGCCTGCCCGTCGATCCTTTCGCGCCGCTCATGGCAATCGGCAGCCGCATGACCGGCCAGAAGCTCGCCGATGTCGCGCTCGAAGCGCTGCCCCGGCTGCTCGAGAAACATCCGCGCCTGCAACTCGCGGTGATCGGCAAGGGCGAGGCGTATATCGAGGCGGGCTTCAGGAAGCTCGCGCAGGAATGGCCGGATCGCGTGGGCGTGTATATCGGATATGACGAACGGCGCGCGCATGCCTTGCACGCGGGCGCGGATCTCCTGTTGCACGGCAGCCGCTTCGAGCCGTGCGGCCTCACGCAGATGTATGCCATGCGCTACGGCACGCTGCCGATCGCCTCGCGCGTGGGCGGCCTCGCCGACACCATCGTCGATGCGGCGCAGAACGCGGAACATGACGTGCGCGACGTGCTGCGTCCCTCGGCGTATCTGCGCGACGGCACGCACGACACGCCCATCGCGTCGATCGCGGCACCGCGCGCCGCACATGCGCCTACGGGCTTTCTCTTCGACGGCGAACGCGCCGACGATGTCATCGACGCCGCGAGCCGCGCGCTCGATGCCTACATGCGTCCGCAAGTGTGGCGCGCGCTGCAGCGCAACGCGATGTCCTGCGATTTCGGATGGAACGAAGCCGTGACGACGATGGTCGCACTGTACGTCGGCCTGAGCGACGCGCGCCCGAGCCGCTCGACGTTGCGCACGCGCCGCGTTCCCGAGCTCATGCAGGCAACCGCGCCCGCGCAAGTGCAGGACGCGCGTTCGCTTGCGCGCACCGCATGAGCATACGCGGCGCAGTTGTTCCATAGTAGTGCCTTGATGCAAAGCTGAACCGGGCACTCGCCGGGCGAGGCACGCAAACTGCTGCCTCGCCCCGTGCGAACCGAAGGAAATCACTTGGGATCGTGGCGCCTACCGTGAGCGTGACCAGCGCACGATGCACGGTGCATCGCGACAAGCGGCCAGGCCGGCGTCGATTCACGCGGCGCCAGGGTGTAATCTGAGTTCCGCCTGACGTCCGCGCGATTCCGTATGTGCGGACCGGCTCTTCAGCAGTTTGGCCCGTGAGCGTGATCGCGATTGATGCCCGCATCCCCGCCACCGCAGGACGACTCTGGAAAAGACGAACGATGGAAAACCATCAAGCTCATCATGCGTACGCGCCGCGTATCTACTTCATCGATCCCCTGCTCGTCGGCCCGCTCGCGAACTGGCCCGCCCAGTTCGAGCACGCGGCCGCGCTTGGCTTCGATCACGTCCTGATCGGCTCGCCATTCATGCCCGGGAGCAACGGGCATCGCGAGGCCGTCGCGGATCATCATCGGCTGCATGCCGTTTTCGAATCCGATATGAGCGCAGCCGATGGCCTGCGCCAGCTCGCCGACGCCGCGAAGAAGCACGAGCTCACGCTGCTTGTCGATATCGTGATCGACCGCGTGAGCGCGGAAGGCGGCCTCTATCAGGACAACAAACACTGGTTCCAGCCCTTCGAGAGCGCCGATGCGCGGCTCGATCCGCGCAAGCCGCCGCGTCAGCGCGATGTCGCGCGGGCGAACTTCGCCGATGGCGAGGCCGCGCATCATCTGACCGAATGGTGGGCACGCGAGCTGAACCTGCTCGCCGATGCGGGCGTGGGCGGCTTTCGCTTCGATTCGCCGCACGCGGTGCCGGCGCACGTATGGCGCAGGCTCGGCGCCGCGGTGCGCGAGAAGCATCCCGAGACACGCTGGCTCGCATGGACCGTGGGCGTCACGCGCCATGATCTGCACGGTCTCGCCGATGCCGCATTCGATGCCGTGTTCGCCTCGACGCGCTGGTGGGATTTCAAGAGCGCGTGGCTCTTCGACGAGCACGCGGCACTGTCGCGCATCGCATCGCCGATCACGTTTCCGGAAGATCCGTTCGGCACGCGGCTCATCAGCGATCTCTCCGATACGAGCGACACCGCGCTCGTCGAACGCGCGTACACACGCGCGCTCGACACCGCCGCCGCGCTCGGCACCGGCATCATGGTGCCGATGGGTTTCGAGTATGGCGTCGGCCTGCCGATGTCGCCGCAATATGGCATCGCAGCCGAATACGAGCGGGCGAAGAACGAGAAGCGCATCGACCTCACGGCGCGCGTCAAACGCGCGAACGACTTGCAGCGCAACGTCGGCACGCTGTCGAGCGTCGGTGAACTGCGGGCGCTGACGGGCGCGGGCACGCCGTACGCTGCGTTGATCCGCGCGGATGGCGGCGATTTGCGCCATAGCAACGACGCCGTGCTGGCCGTGATCAATCCCGATCTCGTCGCGCCCGTGCATGTCGATACGCTGCATCTGCTCGAATCGGTGCCGGGCAACTACACGCGCTTTGCGCTCATCGACGATTCCATGGGCAAGGCCGAACGGCTCGCGCCGTTTTCGCTCAGGGCGGGCGAAGTGCGGCTCTTTCGCGCCGAGGCCGAGCCGTTCATCCTGCTCGCGCAGCCGCAGGTGAAGCGCGGCGCGAAGGCCGCGGACAAGAAAGCGGTGACCGAGGCAATCGCCGCGCCGCGCGTCTCGATCGAAAGCGTGACGCCTTCGGTCGATCATGGGCGCTTTCCGGCCAAGCGCATCGTCGGCGAGGCAGTGGAGATTCAGGCCGCGATCTTCGCGGAAGGTCACGACAAGATCGCCGCCGCCGTGCAATGGCGCGCCGCCGACGAAACCGTCTGGCACGAAGCGCCGATGCGCGCCGTGCAGCCCGCCGGACTCGATCTGTGGTCCGCGCGCATTCCGCTCGAACGCGTGGGCCGGCACGAATTCGTCGTCATGGCGTGGCGCGACGATTACGCGTCGCTCGTCGATCACATGCAGAAGAAGCTGAAGGCCGGGCAGACCGTCGAGCTGGAAGTCGAGGAAGCGAAGCATCTGTTCGCGCTGATCCTCGCCGAAGTCAAGACCGCCGACGACGCCGACAGCAACAGCGCCCCGCTCGACGCGATCGTCAAGGAGTTCACGAAAGCCGACGACGCGCGCAAGCTCGAACTCACGCTCGCGCCGGCGACCGCGAAGGCCGTCGCAGCCGCGCGGCATCGTCCGTTTCTGTCGCGCGATCCGGTCGTGTATCGCGTCGATGCGGAACGCGCCGCCGCGCGCTTCGCGAGCTGGTACGAGATCTTCCCGCGCTCGATGAGCGACGACGTGAACCGCCACGGCACGTTCATCGACGTGATCGGCAAGCTGCCCCGCATCCGCCAGATGGGCTTCGACGTGCTCTACTTCCCGCCGATTCATCCGATCGGCGTCGCGAACCGCAAGGGCAAGAACAACACGCTGACGGCAGGTCCCGGCGATGTGGGCAGCCCGTATGCGATCGGCGGCAAGGAAGGCGGACATACCGCCGTGCATCCGGAACTCGGCAATCTCGACGACTTCAAGCGCATGCTCGAAGCCGCGCATGAACATGGTCTCGAAATCGCGCTCGATTTCGCGGTGCAGTGCTCGCCCGATCATCCGTGGCTGAAGGAACATCCGACATGGTTCGCATGGCGTCCCGACGGCACGCTGCGTTATGCGGAGAATCCGCCGAAGAAGTATCAGGACATCGTGAATCCGGACTTCTATGCGCAGGACGCGAAGCCCGAGCTATGGATCGCATTGCGCGACGTCTTTCTGCACTGGATCGCAGCGGGGGTGCGCATCTTCCGCGTCGATAATCCGCATACGAAGCCGTTCCCGTTCTGGGAATGGGTGATCGGCGACGTGCGCGCGCGTCATCCCGACGTGATCTTCCTGGCCGAAGCGTTCACGCGGCCGCGCGTGATGAATCGTCTTGCCAAGCTCGGCTTCTCGCAGTCGTACACGTACTTCACGTGGCGCGAGAGCAAGCGCGATTTCATCGACTACATGCACGATCTCACGCAAACCGACGCGAAGGAATTCTTCCGCCCGAACTTCTTCGTGAATACGCCGGACATCAATCCGCGCTTTCTGCAAAGCTCGGGGCGTCCGGGCTTCGTGATTCGCGCGGCGCTGGCGGCGACGTTATCGGGCTTGTGGGGCGTGTACAGCGGCTTCGAGCTTTGCGAGTCCGCCGCGCTGCCGAACAGCGAGGAGTACCTCAACTCCGAGAAGTACGAAATCAAGGCGTGGGACTGGAATCGTCCCGGCAACATCGTGACCGAGATCACCGCGCTCAATCGCATTCGCCGCGCGAATCCCGCTCTGCAGACGCATCTTGGCGTGAACTTCCTGCCCGCGCATAACGATCACATTCTGTTCTTCGAGAAGGCGAATTCGTCGCGGGACAACGTCGTGCTCGTCGCGATCAATCTCGATCCGTTCAATGAACAGGGCGCGGACATCGAGTTGCCATGGCAGACGCTCGAGCGCTGGGGCGTGCGCGAGGGCGATGCACTCACGGTCGAGGATCAGGTGACGGGCGAGCGATTCGAATGGCGCGGACGGCGTCAGCACGTTCGTCTCAATCCGCATTCGCTGCCGTTCGCGATCTGGCGCATTGCGCCGACGTGGGGCTTGCCGAAGCCGCAGCCGGATGCAGAAGGATGAATCCTCAGTAGCGAACGAGAGCACACCCATTACAAGGGCGAATAGCGATGCATTCAGCCCATAAGGACATTGGAGCGAAACCGTGGATACAAGGGTGAAGCGCAACAAGAAAGCCTCGATTCTCAGCGACGATCCGCTCTGGTACAAGGACGCGATCATCTATCAGGTTCACATCAAGTCTTTCTTCGATGCGAACAACGACGGCATCGGCGATTTCCCCGGCCTGCTCGCGAAGCTCGACTACATCGCGGAACTGGGCGTCGATGCGATCTGGCTGCTACCGTTCTATCCATCGCCGCGCCGCGACGACGGCTACGACATCGCCGATTACCGCAACGTGCATCCGGACTACGGCACGCTCGCGGACGTCAAGCGCTTCATCCAGGAAGCGCATGCGCGCGGCATACGCGTGATCACCGAGCTCGTCATCAATCACACGTCGGATCAGCATCCGTGGTTTCAGCGCGCGCGGCATGCGAAGCCGGGCTCGAATCATCGCAACTACTACGTTTGGTCCGATACGGACAAGAAGTACGAAGAGACGCGCATCATCTTCATCGACACGGAGCCGTCGAACTGGACGCACGATCCGGTCGCGGGACAGTACTACTGGCATCGCTTCTATGCGCACCAGCCCGACCTGAACTTCGACAATCCCGCGGTCATCAAGGAAGTGCTGTCCGTGATGCGCTTCTGGCTCGACATGGGCATCGACGGGCTGCGGCTGGATGCGGTGCCCTATCTCGTCGAGCGTGAAGGTACGAACAACGAGAACCTGCCCGAGACGCACGCGATCCTGAAGAAGATTCGCGCGACCATCGACGCCGAGTATCCGAACCGCATGCTGCTCGCGGAAGCGAACCAGTGGCCGGAAGACGTGAAGGAATATTTCGGCGATGAAGACGAATGCCATATGGCGTTCCACTTCCCGCTGATGCCGCGCATCTACATGTCCATCGCGAGCGAGGACCGCTTTCCGATCACCGACATCATGCGGCAGACGCCCGATCTCGGCACGACGAATCAATGGGCGATCTTCCTGCGCAACCACGATGAACTCACGCTCGAAATGGTCACTGACTCCGAGCGGGACTATCTGTGGAACACGTATGCGAGCGATCGCCGCGCGCGCCTGAACCTCGGCATTCGCCGGCGTCTCGCGCCGCTCATGGAGCGCGATCGCCGCCGCATCGAACTCATCAACTCGCTGCTGCTGTCGATGCCCGGCACGCCCGTCATCTATTACGGCGACGAGCTCGGCATGGGCGACAACATCCACTTGGGCGACCGCGACGGCGTGCGCACGCCGATGCAATGGTCGTCCGATCGAAACGGCGGGTTTTCGCGCGCCGATCCCGAGCAACTCGTGTTGCCGCCGGTGATGGGTTCGCTCTACGGCTACGACGCGGTGAACGTCGAATCGCAAAGCCGCGACCCTCATTCCCTGCTGAACTGGACGCGCAAGATGCTCGCTGTGCGTCGCTCGAAGCATGCGTTCGGACGCGGCACGATCCGCTTCCTGCGGCCCGCGAATCGCAAGATCCTCGCGTATCTGCGCGAGCTCGAAGGCGAGCCGCCGGTTCTGTGCGTCGCGAACCTTTCGCGCGCGCCGCAAGCGGTGGAACTCGACCTGTCGGAGTTCGATGGATCGGTGCCGCTGGAAATGACCGCCGATTCGCCGTTTCCGGCCATCGGCAAGCTCACGTATCTGCTGACCTTCCCGCCGTACGGCTTTCTGTGGTTCCAGTTGTGCCCGGGCAACATGCGGCCGGCGTGGGCGCAGGCGCCCTCGGAGCAATTGCCCGAATTCGTGACGATGGTGATTCGCGCGGGACAGACGGGACCAACGCCCGAGAACGTGCGTCTGCTCGAATCGGAAGTGCTGCCGAATTACCTGAGCAAGCGCCGCTGGTTCGCGTCGAAGGATCAGAAGCTGCATGGCGTGCGCCTCGCCGCGCTGACGACGATCGAAGGCGCGGGCTTTGCCTTCACCGAGATCGAAGCCGATGTCGGCGATCATTGCGAGCGCTACGTGCTGCCGCTTTCCATCGCGTGGGGCACCGAGACGACTTCGCCGCTCTACATGCAGCTCGCGCTGGCGCGCGTGCGCCGCAACCGCAACATCGGGCATCTGACCGATGCGTTCGCGGTGCCGCAGTTCACCTACGGCGTGATGCGCAAACTGAAGGAACGCGCGGTCGTGCCGACGGTGCAAAAGAGCGAGATCCGCTTCATTCCCACCGAGCGCCTCAACGAGCTCAACTACTATCCCGCCGATCTGCCCGAGATCCGCTGGCTCGCGGCCGAGCAGAGCAACAGCTCGCTCGTGATCGGCGACAAGGTCGTGTTGAAGCTCGTGCGGCGTGTCGTCGGCGGCATTCATCCCGAAGCGGAAATGAGCCGCTATCTGACGAAGCTCGGCTATGCGAACACCGGCCCGCTGTATGGCGAAGTCGTGCGCGTCGATCCGCAAGGCGTGCCGCATACGCTCATCATCCTGCAAGGCTTCATCGACAATCAGGGCGATGCGTGGAACTACGCGCTCGATTATCTGCGCCGCACCGTCGATGAACTCGCGGTCGCGGTGGAACCGGAGGACCATACGCCGGAGCGCGATGCGCAGGCGGAAGGCTTCTCGGGCTACGGCAGCATCGCGGGCATCATCGGCAAGCGGCTGGGCGAATTGCATGTCGCGCTCGCGTCGCCGACCGAGGACGAAGCCTTCACGCCGCAGCGCGCGACGCCCGAGGACGTGAACGGCTGGATCGACGGCACGCTGAAGCTGCTCGAATCGGCGCTCGACATCCTTGCGCAAAAGGTCGGCGAGTTCAATGAGCACGACCGCTTCCTTGCGCAGAGCCTGCTCGATCGCCGCGCCCTGCTCGTCGATGCCGTGAAGAAACTCGTCGCGCCCGGCGCCGATGCGCTGTGCATCCGCATCCACGGCGACTTCCACCTGGGCCAGGTGCTGATGGCGCAGGGCGATGCGTATCTGATCGATTTCGAAGGCGAGCCCGCGCGCCCGCTCGAGGAGCGCCGCAGAAAGACGAGCCCGCTGCGCGACGTCGCGGGGCTGCTGCGTTCGCTGTCGTATGCGAGCGCGGCCGCGCAATCCACGACCGAGAACGCGCCCGCCCAGACGGCGGATCGCAAGCGCGCTCTCTTCGAACGGCTGCGCGCCTTCGCCGAGGAGAGCTTCTTGCGTGAGTACACGGCGGCGATCGCATCGTCGCCCGAAACGATCGCGGCCGAAGACGTTTTCGAAGCGTTGCTCGATCTCTTTCTGATCGAAAAGGCCGCTTACGAAATCCGCTACGAAGCAGCGAACCGGCCGACCTGGATCGGCCTTCCGTTGCGGGGTCTCGCGTCGCTCGCGAGCCGCTTGCTGGGCGATACGGGCGAGCCGCCCGCTCCGGGCACGCGCCCCGTCTTCGGAGCAACCAAGGACAATCCGGATGGAACCCACCATGAACAATCGTAGCGATCCGGCGGATTCCAGGAATCCCGCGCACGGCCTGAATCCGCTCGACATCGACGCGCTCGTCGAGGCCCGGCATCCCGACCCGTTCTCGATGCTCGGCCTGCATGAAACCGATCGCGGGCATGTCGTGCGCGTGTTCCTGCCGGGCGCATCGTCGGTGAGCGTGACGGATTCGGGCAGCGGCGAGCACATCGGCTCGCTCGCGCGCATCCACGATGCAGGGCTTTACGCGGGCTTCGTCGAGAGGCCGACGGCGTATCGCCTGCAAGTCGACTGGCATGGCACGCCGCAAGAAACGCACGACACGTACTCGTTCGGCCCCGTGTTGTCCGATGAATGGCTCGCGCGCCTCTCGCACGCGGATCCATATGCGGTGCTCGAGTGCCTGGGCTCCCGGCCGGTCACGCACGGCAACGTCGCGGGCGTGCGCTTCGCCGTGTGGGCGCCGAATGCGCGGCGTGTGTCCGTGGTCGGCGACTTCAACACATGGGACGGCCGACGTCACCCCATGCGCCTGCGTCACGACGCGGGCGTGTGGGAACTGTTCATTCCGGGCATCGGCGCGGGCACGCGCTACAAGTACGAGATCGTCACGCGCGACGGCCACACGTTGCCGCTGAAGGCCGATCCCTGTGCGATGCAGAGCGAGAAGCCGCCTTCGACGGCATCCGTCGTCGCGGATGCGGATGCGATCGATCATTACGCCTGGACCGATGCCGACTGGATGGCCACGCGCGGCGGCAAGCAGACGCCGCAATCGCCGATCACCATTTACGAGGCGCACGCCGAATCGTGGCTGCGCGTGCCCGAGGAAGCCAATCGCGGCATGAACTGGCACGAGCTTGCCGAGCGCCTGATTCCGTATGCGAAGGGCATGGGCTTCACGCACCTCGAATTCATGCCGATCGCGGAGCATCCGTTCGGCGGTTCGTGGGGTTATCAGCCGCTCGGGCAGTTCGCGCCGTCCGCGCGCTTCGGCACGCCGGAACAGTTCGCGGAGTTCGTGAACCGTGCGCACGAGGCGGGGCTCGGCGTGATCATCGACTGGGTGCCGGCGCACTTTCCGAACGACGCGCACGGTCTCGTGCAGTTCGACGGTACGCCGCTCTACGAACATGCGGACCCGCGCGAGGGCTACCACCAGGACTGGAACACGATGATCTACAACCTCGGCCGCAACGAGGTGAGCGCGTTCCTGATCGCATCGGGGCTTGCGTGGCTGAAGCGCTATCACATCGACGGCCTGCGCGTCGATGCGGTCGCGTCGATGCTCTATCGCGACTATTCGCGCAAGGCGGGCGAGTGGGTGCCGAACATCTATGGCGGGCGCGAGAATCTCGAATCGATCGCGTTCCTGAAGCGGTTGAATCATGAAGTGCGGCAGATTCCGGGCGCGATCACGGTGGCGGAGGAATCGACCGCATGGCCGGGTGTGACGGCGAGTGTCGAGAGCGGCGGCCTCGGTTTCGATTTCAAGTGGAACATGGGCTGGATGCACGACACGCTGCATTACATGCAGGAAGATCCGGTTTATCGGCAATATCACCATCATCTCTATACCTTCGGGATGGTGTATGCGTATTCCGAGCGGTTCGTGCTGCCCTTGTCGCACGATGAAGTGGTGCACGGCAAGGGATCGCTCATCAACAAGATGCCGGGCGACCGCTGGCAGAAATTCGCCAATCTGCGCGCGTATTTCGGCTTCATGTGGACGCATCCGGGCAAGAAGCTCTTGTTCATGGGCGGCGAATTCGGGCAATTCGCGGAGTTCAATCACGATGAATCGCCGCACTGGCATCTGCTCGACGATTCACTGCATGGCGGCTTGCAGAAACTCGTGCGTGATCTGAATCATCTTTATACGAGCGAGCCTGCGTTGCACAAGCTGGACAGCGATGCGCGCGGCTTCGAGTGGATCGTCGGCGATGACAATGCGAACAGCGTGTATGCGTATCGGCGCACGGATGCCGAGGGGCGCGATCTGGTCGTCGTGTGCAATATGACGCCGGTGCCGCGGCTGGCTTATCGAATCGGGTTGCCGCGGCGTGGGCGATGGAGCGAGGTCTTCAACTCCGATGCTTCGATTTATGGCGGGTCGAATACGGGGAATGGAGGGGTCATTCATACGGATGACTATCCGAGTCATGGGAGGGAGCAGTCGGCGGCGCTGACGCTGCCTCCGTTGGCGACGATCGTTTTGCGGGCGGATTGACGGGCTGCGTTTGGGTGGCCGGCGCCGGACTTCGGGTTGCGCGTCCGGTCTGATTGCGTTGCCCGTTTGCGGGGCAATTGGCAAGCGCACGCTGAAAAGCCATGCCCACCGGTGTAGCTGGCCCAGTAGCAAAACACTACCGAACAGACACAAATCAAACTCCCAACAACCCCAAACCCCATCAAAACAAAGGCATAAACTGATACCCCAACCCGCCGAACCGGCGAAAGAAGGCAAAAAAGGACGCGCCACATGGCAAATGCACTCCCCGAAAAGTTACTCCCGGGCGCCCCCTACCCGCTCGGAGCCAACTGGGACGGTCTGGGCGTGAACTTCGCGGTGTTTTCATCGAATGCACATCGCATCGAGGTATGTCTCTTCGACAGCACCGGCCGCAAGGAACTGATGCGCTTCGACCTGCCCGAGTGCACCGATGAAATCTGGCACGGTTATCTGCCCGGCGCGCATCCGGGCACGGTCTATGGTTTCCGCGCGCACGGCCCGTATCAGCCGCAGCAGGGGCATCGCTTCAATCCGCACAAGCTTCTGCTCGATCCCTACGCAAAAAAACTCGTCGGTCCCTGGCGCTGGTCGGACGCGCTCTTCGGCTATCGCGTGCATTCGAACCGGCTCGACATGTCAGTCGATCGCCGCGATTCCGCGCCCGCGATGCCCAAGTGCATCGTCACCGACGACGCCTTCGACTGGTCGCGCGACGTGCGCCCCGACACGCCCTGGGGCGAAACCATCGTGTATGAGACGCACGTGCGCGGTGCATCGATGTTGCGCAACGACATCCGCCAGCACGAGCGCGGCACCTTCGCGGCGCTGTCGTCGCCGTGGTTCATCGAGCACTTGCAGAAGCTCGGCATCACCGCCGTCGAGTTCCTGCCGGTGCATGCGTTTCTGAACGACCGCTTCCTCGTCGAGCGCGGCCTCAGGAACTACTGGGGTTACAACACCGCCGCGTTCTTTGCGCCGGAGCCTTCCTATCTCTCGACACATCGTCTGAACGAAATGCGCATCGCCGTGCGCCGGTTGCACGCGGCGGGCATCGAAGTATTTCTCGACGTCGTCTACAACCACACGTGCGAAGGCAACGAACTCGGACCCACGGTCTCGTGGCGCGGCCTCGACAACGCGAGCTATTACCGCCTGATTCCCGGCGACGAACGCCACTACATCAACGACACCGGCTGCGGCAATACGCTGAACCTGTCGCACCCGCGCGTGCTGCAGATGGTGATGGATTCGCTGCGCTACTGGTGCACCGCGTTCAACATCGACGGCTTCCGCTTCGATCTCGGCGTCACGCTCGGCCGCGAGGGGCATGGCTTCGATCCGGGCTCGGGCTTCTTCGATGCGGTCCGTCAGGACCCGGTCCTCTCCACGCGCAAGCTCATTTCCGAGCCGTGGGACATCGGGCCGGACGGCTATCAGGTGGGCAATCATCCGCCCGGCTTCGCTGAATGGAACGACAAGTATCGCGATGGCGTGCGACGTTTCTGGCGCGGCGATTCAGGCATGCGCCCCGATCTCGCCGCGCGCCTCACCGGTTCCGCGGAGCTCTTCAATCGCCGCTTCAGGAAGCCGTGGGCATCGGTGAACTTCGTCGCGTCACATGACGGTTTCACGCTCGCCGATGTCACCGCCTATTCGCACAAGCACAACGAAGCGAATCAGGAAGGCAACAACGACGGCCACAACGAAAACTGCAGCGCGAACTGGGGCGTCGAAGGCCCGACCGACGACCCCGCGATCCTCGGCGTGCGCGCGCGTCTCGCCCGCTCGATGATCGCGACGACACTGCTCTCGCTCGGCACGCCGATGCTCCTCGCCGGCGACGAATTCGGCCGCACGCAGCACGGCAACAACAACGCCTATTGCCAGGACAACGAGATTTCCTGGCTCGACTGGGACGCGGCGGCAAGCCCGAAAGGCGTCGAGATGACGGAGTTTGTCGCAAGAGTTATTGCACTGCGCAAAAACTACCCGGTTCTGCGCGAAACCCGCTTTCTTTACGGCGACCGCGAAGTGCTGCCGGGTCTCTACGATGTAAGCTGGTTCGATGAACGCGGCACCGCGCTTTCGATCGAAGCATGGCAGGACCCGGAGGGCCGCGCGCTCACGCTGCGGCGCGCCGGGCCGGGCGTCGATGGCGAAATCGACGTGCTGCTCATCATGTTCAACGCATCGTCGCAATCGCTCGTGTTCACGCCGCCCGCGCCGCACTTGGAATGGAACGTGCTCCTCGATAGCGCGGAGCCCGACTCCGTCACGCGGCCGCTCGTCGGAAGCGAAATCGAGGTGGCCTCGCACAGTGTCGTGGTGATGCTGGCCGAGCCCACCGGCGAGGCGGACTGGCAGGCGGTGTGGATGGCAGGCGCGCATCAGGGGCCGCGTCTTCTGACGGCGCTGCCGCCCGATCCCGGCACGTTGCCGTCGCATCGCGAGCCGGAAATCGACTCTCCGCACTGACGCGCGCAACCCGTTCACCCATCGCGGAACATCGTCGAAACAGCAGCACATACAGGCAGGAAATCATGTCCGAACGTCCGATCGATCCGCACAAGCATCAACATGCGTATTGCCTTCCTTTCGGCGCTCATCTGACGGGCGCCGCACGCGAGAATCCGCGCACGCGTTTCCGTTTCTGGGCGCCATCGCGCGATGCAGTGCAAGTCGAAATCCAGCGTGCGGGCGGCACGCCCGAACGTGTCGACATGCAGCCGACCGGCGACGGCTGGTTCGAAGCCGAGGCCGATGGCGGCGCGGGCACGTTGTATCGCTATCGGCTCGACGACGATCTCGCGGTGCCCGACCCCGCTTCGCGTTTTCAGCCGCAGGACGTGCACGGCCCGAGCGAAGTCGTCGATCCGCGCGCGTATCGCTGGACGCACACGAACTGGCACGGCAGGCCGTGGGAAGAAACCGTGCTTTACGAACTGCATGTCGGCGCGATGGGCGGCTTCGCGGGCGTCACCGCACGTCTGCCCGAACTCGCGCAACTGGGCGTGACGGCCATCGAACTGATGCCGCTCAACGATTTCTCCGGTACGCGCAACTGGGGCTACGACGGCGTGCTGCCCTACGCGCCCGATTCGGCGTATGGCCGTCCCGAAGACCTGAAGAAGCTCATCGATACGGCGCACGGCCTCGGCCTGATGGTCTTCCTCGACGTGGTCTACAACCACTTCGGCCCGGACGGCAACTATCTGAACGCATACGCGAAGACCTTTTTCCGCGAAGGCGTGGACACGCCTTGGGGCCCGGCGATCGACTTCGAGCGCCCGCAAGTGCGCGACTTTTTCTTCGACAATGCCCTGTATTGGCTCAACGAATACCGTTTCGATGGCCTGCGGCTCGACGCGGTGCATGCGATCAACGACGACGAATGGCTGCGCGAGCTCGCGCATCGCGTGCGCAGTTCGGTCGAGGCGGGCCGTCATGTGCATCTCGTGCTGGAGAACGAGCACAACACGGCGAATCTGCTCGAATCGCATTTCGACGCGCAATGGAACGACGATGCGCACAACACGTTGCACGTGCTTCTGACCGGCGAAGACGAGAGTTACTACGGCGCGTATTGCGACAAGCCGATCGAGAAGCTCGCGCGCGTTCTGAAGGAAGGCTTCGTGTATCAGGGCGACCCGTCGCCGATACACGACGGCAAGCCGCGCGGCGAAAAGAGCGCGCATCTGCCGCCGACGCGCTTCGTGATGTTCCTGCAGAACCACGATCAGGTCGGCAACCGCGCGATGGGCGATCGCCTGCGTTCACTCACCGACGACGAATCGCTCTTCGCCGCGACCGGCCTCCTGCTGCTGTCGCCGCAGATTCCGCTGCTCTTCATGGAAGAGCAATACGGGTCGAAGCAGCCGTTCCTGTTCTTCACGGACTATCACGACGAACTCGCCGATGCGGTGCGTGAAGGCCGCCGCAAGGAATTCGCGAAATTCTCCGTGTTCAGCGACGAAAAGCGCCGCGCGCAGATTCCCGATCCGAACGACGCGAAGACCTTCGAGGCGTCCTCGCCTAAGCTGTCGGACAAGCAGGACGAAGAGGACCGGCTCGAATGGCTGCACTTCTACCGCTCGGCGCTCACGGTGCGCGCGAAGCTCGTGACGCCGCGTCTGAAGGGCGCGAAATCGCTCGGCGCGGACGTGCTCGGCGACAAGGCGCTCGTCGCGCGCTGGAAGCTCGGCGACGGCGAGACGCTGAGCGTCGCGCTCAATCTCGGCGAGAGCGCCATCGCGCTGAAGGAATGTCCACCGGGCAAGCTCGTCTTCGAGACGCCGGCGCGCGCGCAGGATCGCGCGCGTGACGGCGAGCTCGGCGCCCGCACCTTCCTCGCCTGGCTCACCGGCGAGGTGAACGAATACGCGATCGCGCACGATGCGCGCCGCTTCGAACCGGCATCGGCCGAAGGAAAACGCTCGTGAGCGCCGCCGCAAGCAAGACGAACAGCGCCCGCGCCGCGCGTCCCGTGAGCAGCATCGAGGCGCTCGCGGAACGCGCGGGCTTCGAGATCGAATGGCAGGACGCGCACAAGAACACGCAGCGCGTGCCGGAGACGACGCTGCGCATCCTGCTCGAAAAGCTCGGCCTGCCGTGCGGCAACGCCACGCAGATCAGGCAGAGCATGGCCGCCGTCGATGCCGAAATGAGCGGCCGCAAGCTGCCGCCGCTCATCACCGCCGAAGTGGATCGCGGCATCGCGCTGCCGGTGTCGGCGGCGAAGTCGGGCGCGCGCTATCGCATCGAACTGGAAAGCGGCGCGGTGATCGACGGGCGCTTCACGTCGCCCAAGGGCGAGATCGCGCTGCTCTCGCCGATCGCGGAGCCGGGCTATCACACGCTCGTCATCAACGACCATCGCACGACGCTCGCGGTCGCGCCGGCGCGCTGCTACACGATCGACGATGCGTGGCGCGCGCTCGGCGAAGACACGGCGGCGGCGGACACGGCGCCGCCGCTCTGGGGTGTCGCCGCGCAGGTGTACGGCCTGCGGCGCAACGGCGATGGCGGCATCGGCGATTTCACGGCCCTGGCGTCGCTTGCGACGCAAACCGCGAAGCGCGGCGGACATGCCGTCGCGATCAGCCCCATGCACGCGATGTTCAGCGCCGAGCCGAACAAGTTCAGCCCTTATTCGCCGTCGTCGCGACTCTTTCTGAACGTCGCCCACGTCGATCCGGCCGCCGTCCTCGGCGCGCCGGCGGCGCGCGCGGCGATCGAGAAGACCGGCCTCGCCGGGGAACTCGCCGAACTCGAAGGCCTTGCGCTCATCGACTGGCCGCGCGCATCGAAAGCGCGTCTCGCGATTCTGCGCGCGCTCTTCGATACGTTCTCCGAAGACCGCGACTCGCTCTTCGCGAAGGACTTCGCCGCGTTCGTCGAGAAAGGCGGCCGCCCGCTCGAAGATCACGCGCGCTTCGAAGCGCTGCAGGCCGTGCAGATCGCGGAGAACGGCGAAGGCCACTGGCGCAACTGGCCCGAAGCATTGCGCGATCCGCGCAGCGCCGAGGTGACGGCGTTCGCGAACGCCAATCGGCGCGAAGTCGAGTTCCATCTTTTTGCCCAGTGGCTCGCCGCGAAGGGACTCATGCACGCGCAGCACGCCGCACGCGATGCGGGCATGGCCGTGGGACTCGTCGCGGATCTCGCCGTCGGATGCGACAGCGCGGGCAGTCATGCCTGGTCGTATCGCGACGAGATGCTGACGGGCGTGTCCGTCGGCGCGCCGCCCGATCTCTTCAACCAGGCGGGGCAATCGTGGGGCCTGACGACGTTCTCGCCGCGCGCGATGCGCACGCAGGGCTTCGCGGCGTTCATCGACATGCTGCGCTGCGCGTTTGCGCGCGCGGGCGGCATCCGCATCGATCACATTCTCGGCTTGCGCAGGCTCTGGCTCGTGCCCGACGGCGAAAGCGCGAAGGACGGCGCATATTTGCGCTATCCGCTGGAGGATCTACTGCGGCTCATCGCGCTGGAATCGTGGCGGCATCGCGCGATCGTGGTCGGCGAGGATCTCGGCACGGTGCCGCCGGGCTTCACCGAGCGCTTGCAGGAGCACGGCTTGCTGGGCATTCGCGTGCTGTGGTTCGAACGCGAAGTGAATGGGCCGGGCTTCAAGCCGCCGCGCGAATGGGACAGCGGCGTCACCGCGACGACGACGACGCACGATCTGCCGACCGTCACCGGATGGTGGCGCGGCGAGGATATCGTGTGGCGCTCGAAGATCGGCCAGACGACGGCGCGCGCCGATGGCCGCGACGCCGTCGAGGCGGCGCTCGAGGAGCGCGGCGCGGATCGCGAGCAATTGTGGCGCGCGTTCCAGGATGCGGGCATCGCGCCCGGCGACGTGGATGCGCCCGACATCGACAATGCGCCCGTGGATGAAGCGCTCGCCTTCGTCGCCGCGACGCCCGCGCCGCTCGTCACGTATCCGCTCGAAGACCTGCTTGCGCTCGCGGAGCAGCCGAACCTGCCGGGCTCGATCGACGAACATCCAAACTGGCGAAGGCGGCTCGTTCTGCCCGTCGACGAACTGTTTCTCGACGATGCCTTTGCGGACCGCCTGCTCGCCGTCGATGCCGCGCGCAAGCGCTCCGTGCAACCGAACGAACACACATCGAAACCCGAAACACCATGACCGTACCGCGTTCCACGCTCAGGCTTCAGCTTCACAAGGGCTTCACTTTCGACGATGCCGCCGCGCAAGTGGACTACTTCGCGCGGCTTGGCGTGAGTCACGCCTATGTGTCGCCGATCACGACGGCGACCGCCGGCTCCACGCACGGCTATGACGTCGTGGACTACACGCAGGTCAATCCCGAACTGGGCGGCGAAGAGGGTCTGCGGCGCTTCGTCGAGAAGCTGCGCGCGCACGAGATGGGACTCATCGTCGATATCGTCCCGAATCACATGGGCGTGGGCGGATCGGAAAACGCGTGGTGGCAGGACATTCTCGAATGGGGCCGGCATGCCGCGCATGCGCGCTTCTTCGACGTCGACTGGCATTCGCCCGATCCCGCATTGCGCGGCAAGGTGCTCGCGCCGTTTCTGGGCGGCGCCTATGGCGATGAACTGCAGAGCGGCAACATCCGGCTCGCGTATCGCGCGGACGAGGGGCGCTTCGTCATCGAGTATTACTCGAACGTGTTCCCGGTTTGCCCGGTCGATTATCCCGCCGTGTTTCAGGAAGCGCCGGAGCTCGCGCAACGCTTCGCCGGCCTGACGACGCAGCCCGCCGATCAGCCGCGCGCCGCCGATGCGCGCACCGCGCTCGTCACGATCGCGCAGACCGAGGGCGGCCAGGCCGCGATCGAGGCGATCCTCGCCGCGCACGCGCCCGATACGTCCGCGGGCCGCGACCGGCTGCACCGGCTGCTCGAGCGGCAGCATTACCGGCTCGCGTGGTGGCGCACCGCCGCCGACGAAGTGAACTGGCGGCGCTTCTTCGACGTGAGCACGTTAGGCGGCGTGCGCGTCGAGCGGCCCGAGGTGTTCGAGGCGTCGCATGCGCTCGTCTTCAGACTCTTTACCGAAGGTCTGATCGATGGCGTGAGAGTCGATCACGTCGATGGACTCGCCGAGCCGCGTGAATACTGCCAGCGTCTGCGTGCGCGGCTGGAAGAGTTGTCGGAGGAGCGGCCCGAGGCGTTGCGGCACGGTAATGGGCGCACGTATTTCGTCGTCGAAAAGATACTCGCGCGCGGTGAGCCCTTGCGCCGGGACTGGCAGGTCGACGGCACGACCGGTTATGACTTCATGAACGACGTGGGCGCGCTGCTGCACGATCCCGCGGGCGCGGAGCCGCTCGCCGCGCTGTGGGCCGAGATCACCGGCAAGAGCGAGCGCTTCGCCGACGAAGCGCTCGCCGCGCGCCGCAAGATACTCGCGGAGAATCTGTCGGCCGAACTGGATCGCGTGACGCGTGCGCTGCATCGCATCGCGCGGGATGCGCACACCACGCGCGATTTCACCTTCACGTCGATCAGGCGCGCGGTCGCGGAGCTGGTCGTGCAGTTTCCGGTGTATCGCGTCTATCCGGTGAGCGGCGTGCGCAGTCCCGAGGACGAACGCTTCTTCTCCCAGGCGCTCGAAGCCGCGCGCGCCGTGCTTGCGCGCGCCGATCATGTCGTGCTCGATCAGGTCGCGCAATGGCTCGGCGGCAAGCTGCCCGACGAAGCGCCGCCGCAGGCCGAGCGCAATGAACGCACCGAGCGTCCCGAGCGCGGCCGTGATCGCGCCGTGGAGCGCAATCGCGAACGCGATCGCAATCAGGCGCCGGCGGGCCAGACTCCGCCGCCGTCGAGCGGTGCGCAGCGGCGCGCGGCGCAGACGCTGTTCTCGCAACTGACTTCGCCGGTGGCGGCGAAGGCCGTCGAGGATACGGCGTGTTATCGCTATGGACGCCTCATTTCGCGCAATGAAGTCGGCGCGGATCCGGGCGAATTTGCATTGTCCGTCGATCAATTTCATGCGTGCAATCGCGAACGCTTCGACGCCTTTCCGCACGCGATGCTTTGCACGGCGACGCACGATCACAAGCGCGGCGAGGACGTGCGCGCACGCATCGCGGCCTTGAGCGAGATCCCCGATGAATGGGCCGCGACGCTCAGGCAGTGGTCCACATTGAACACGCCGCTGCGTCGCGGACCGAGCGGCGGACATGGCGAAACCGGCGATGTGCATGACTGGGCGCCGGGACCGGCCGCTGAGGCGATGCTGTATCAGACGCTGATCGGCTGCTGGCCGCCGACGCTCGCGCCCGACGACGAAGCGGGCGTTCATGCGCTCGCCGAGCGTGTGGCGGGCTGGCAGTTGAAAGCGCTGCGCGAGGCGAAGTTGCGCACGAGCTGGTTCGCGCCCGACGAAGCGTATGAGAACGCGTGCAAGGACTTCTTGTTCGATATCGTTGCGCCGCAGCGGCGCAACGGCTTCCTGCAGGAGTTGTCGGCGTTCGTCGCGCGCATCGGGCCGCTGGGTGCGATCAACAGTTTTCAGCAGACGCTGTTGCGATTGACGTCGCCTGGCGTGCCGGATCTTTATCAGGGCACGGAGCTGTGGGACTTCAGTCTCGTGGATCCCGACAATCGGCGGCCGGCGGACTATGAATTGCGCCGGCAGTGGCTCGCTGAAGTCGAAGAGAAAGGACCGCCTTCGGAGCAACTGGCGAACTGGCGCGATGGGCGCGTGAAACTGGCGCTCGCGCGGCGGGCTTTGGCTTTGCGCAAGCATTGCGAGTCTTTGTTCGCTCAAGGCGAGTATGTGCCGCTTCACGTGCAAGGCGAACATGCGGATCGCGTGATCGCCTATGCGCGGCATGCAGGGAGCGCGTTTGCGATCGTGATTGCGACGCGGCTTGCCGCGCCATTGTTGGGCGTTGGGCGTGATGTGCCGCTCGTCGAGCCGGAGCGATGGGGCGATTCCTTCATCGTGCTGCCCGAGGCGCTTCATTCTCGCGCGTTGTTCGACTGGCTGAGCCCGAATGCGCCCAAGGCCGAAGGCGAGAGGTTGTTTTTGCGCGATGCGCTTGGGGTTATGCCGGTGGCTTTGCTGGTTGAGGAAGGTGTACCGACGCCTTAAGGAGGAGCGTTCCTTCCCCTTCCGGAATCCTGTATTCGCGTCGGTTTATCAGCGCTGCCCCGGGGCGGGCGGCAGTCACTTTTTTGCTGCTGAAAAGAAAACCTGTAGCGTCGCGCTAATCGAACACTCTTCCCCACCGGGAACCGCCTCGCCGTCCACGACAACGCTTTGCGCTTCCCGCAGCACGCGGACGTTCATTCGCGCGTGCGCGACTGCTTACGCTGCGTAGCGTATCGACCAGGCCATCGGGAAAACGGCGCGGGCGCAACGCGCCTCAAACCTGCCCAGCGGTGTCGGACAAACATTCGCAAAAACAAGCCGCGTTCGCGTACGCCTCGCACGAGTGCATTACAAACAAGATTCGCTCGCACCGGTCGCATGGTCTCTCATCCAAGCATATGCGGCAGCCCCCATCTGCCGATCGGGCAGAGTCGGTCGAATAACGATGCGAACCGGATTCGCTGATACGCCGCCCCCATTCGCGAATGGAACGATCGAAGATATCGTGCCCTTGTACACGAGTTCTAATCTTCCAAGATCAAGAGAGAGATTGTGTACTTGTCGGGCTTTAGCAGGCCGTCGAAATATCCCTTCGTGAGCGCGCGCCTATTCAATCGAAAGAGCAGCGAATTGATTTTACGAGATATCCAATTTTTCGCTGCTTATCGTCCGTGTTTCTGGCCTAAAGGTTTCCCCGTCTCCATCCTGAAAAGAATCTCGCATACGTTTCGCCGGTCGAATCGGAGCCTCACGATTCGACCGTTCTAGCAGCGCGCGGGCTCCGAGCCCCTCACTCGGCTTGCCCGCTGCGCTCGAACGATAGGACACCTCCCTACCTGAATGACACATCGCGTCGACCGCCTCGGCGGAAGGTCTTTCTTAAAACGAAGAAATGAATAATTGGCATCCCACCAATCCGGTCGAACGCCGCTTCATGGCCGTTCACGATGACTGGCTAAGTTTTGCAAAAGACAAGCAAGCTCAATTGCTTTATTGGCATACCAGCGAAGCCGACCAGCGCATGCTCGCGGCTTACATTCAACGGCAAGACAAGCTGTCCAGCGCCGTATTGCGCCCGCAATCGAGCTTCGAGGATGCGAACCAATACGCTGGCGCCGTGGCCGATGAGATCGTCGCCTGGTACGAGAGCGGCAAGGAAGGCTCGATGGCGAACGGCATCACGGCGGACTGGACGCCACCCTCGCGAGATCGCAACGAAGCGGCGACGCCGTACCTTCTGCGGCTGACCGGCAGCCTGATGCGCCATCACCCCGAAGTGTTTCCCCAACTGGTGCTGGTTCTCGAACCCGAGCCTATCCGCAAACCCGCCGATTTCGAACGCTGGCTAGACGAACTGCTTGGCGGGCTCGAACGCAACGCATGGCAAACCGAGCGCCTGCGGCTCGTGCTGACCGGGACCGACGCCAACCCGCTGCCATGGCTCACGAAGCAACGCCCACATCAGGCGAAAGTGCTGCACGGCCGCTACCACATGGAGGCGTTGCCACGCGAGCTGGTTGCCGAATCCGACGAACGCGGTCCCGACGCTGACTTTCGACGGTTGTTTGTCGCACTGAACGACACGATCACCAACGGCACACCCGCGCAACTCGAAACACTGCGCTCGCAAGCGCTGGCGATCACGAAGGCGCAGACGTGGGCCGAAGCATCCGCCTCGCGCACGATGCGCGCGGCAATCTGCTGCGCCGAGAAGCGCCCGGTGAAGACGCCACGACTTATCGCTGGGACGCCAAGAATCGTTTGAGCGCGTGTCATTTGCCCGGTTCGCGGGACGTGCTTTGCGAGTATGACGCGCAAGACAATCTGATCCGCTATACCGACGAAGCCGGTCAACTCACGAGCTATACCTATTTCGGTCAAGGGCGGCTGTTCTCGAACTCCGCGAGCCGACCGAACGCATCCCATGTGAAGCGCTGCACGCCGGTTTGGGTATCGTGGCGCTCGGTAAGCTGTCCCGCCGCATCGAGCCACCAACGTGCGCCATTGTCATGCTGCACCTGCCGCCCGCGCTCGTTCGCGTGCTGGTGGTGGAAACGATCGCCTTGCCTGTCATATACGAAGTGCCGCAACGTCTGCGCAGGGTCTGTATGCGCCACGATGCGCCCTAACGGATCGTAGCGATAGCGGTCTGCGCCAAGCCGCGAGTCGTCGCGCTCGGTGAGATTGCCTAGCACGTCGTAACGGTAAGCGACCTGATCGACAGTCTGTGTGCCGTGCATCGTCGTGTGACGGCTGAGTCGCCCGGCGCGGTCGTACTCAAGAGCGTGATCGAGTTCCGCCGAGAAGCCCACACGACTGAGCCGTCCCGCCATGTCACGCGTAAAGCGAATCGGCTCTTGCTCGTCGATCTTTAGCGTCTTCGCATGGCCCAGCACGTCGTAGCCATACGTTAGCGTCTGTTCGAATGCGCTTTTCTTGCCCTCGACGTCCGAATCCATGCGGCGCCGCTGCGTCGCCAATCGCCCGGCCTCGTCATACGCGTACTCGATTGCTCCCGAGAATGACGCCTGCTGCTGCGTCTCACGCGTCAGTCGGCCATCGGTGTCGTAGGTGCGCTCAACCGTGCCGTGCGCGTTGCTCGCTGTGGTCAGTTGGCCCTTGCGGTTATAGGCGTAACACTCTTCCTCGCCCGTCTGCGCGCTGCGCTTGACGACCCGCCCCAAGGCATCGCACTGAATCGCAAGCGCTTGCCCTAACGGATCGATGGAGCGCGTCAAATGTCCGGCGGGGTCGTAAGCGTAGCGTCGCGCCTGACCCCAGTAGTCCACTTCCTCGATCAGCCGGCCATTCGCATCGCTCTTAAGCTGCCACTGCTGCCCGAGCGGATTGCTCACGCCGACAAGTTGTTCCTCCGTATCGTAGTGATAGCGCGTCACGCTGCCATCTGGATCGGTGCGGGTGTGCACGCGCAACGAAAAGTGGGCATATCGTTACGACGCGCTGGGCCGACGAATCGGTAAGGTAGCGCTGGACGGACCTGGCACCGAGCGGCCGAACAAAACGCGGACCTGCTTCCTCTGGGATAGCAACACGATGGCCGGCGAGATGCGTCAAGCACACTCGAAGAATGAGGGGCGCTTCTATGCTTACCATCTGAAGAGCTTCGTGCCGCTGACGATGCAAACCGTCGCGACGGACGAGGTAGTCGCTATATCTATGTCCCACTTCGCCGCAACATGTAGATCATAAGTTTCCATGGAAAATTTCCTATATTTGTCGCATAGGTGAACTTAACTTAGGCTCGTCAGTATAAGCATCAGAATATTGCCGACAGGCATTAATACGCGCGCTCACTGTGAGCCGCTCAAACGCCGGGGTCGTCCCGCAGGCGCGTTGACGTATGGCGCGAACTCGGTTCGCATGTTGTTACGGGTTCAATGCTTGGCGCTGTCGCCTAACTCGCCCGAAGCGTACGCGAGCGTCAACTCGATCTGCTGCGCCGTTAGCGCTTCGACGCGAATGTTCGCGCGCGGGTCAGCGCGGTCGATGCCGTGGTAAATGTGCTTCTCTCCCACTTGGCGATCGCTCATAAAGACGCCCCGGCGTGGCATTCGCGAACATTGCGCCCGTTCCGCTTAACTGTGCGATAGCGCGATCGCATCGCATCGAGGATCACGCTTTCGCCTAAGAGGCGTTAACAGAATGAATTTTGCAGGTGTCGCAGCATATGATGCAGCAAGCGATTTTCAAGAAGGCCTCGTGGATGAAAGCGAGGCGCTCGAATCGAATGCGAAGGCAGCGAAAGTGTCTTGCCTAGCCCGCTACCATGAGGCTGATCGCGCCGAGCGATTTCGGTTATGGTCGGCTGCGCGCAATCGCGCAAGCAGCACCTCATGCAACCGCTCCTAGACGCCGGCGGCCTGCCAGTCACGCAAACGACGCCGGCACCTCATGCCGCTGCCGCAGCCCATCTCGCGAGGCGGTAGGTCCCACCCAGACCCGTCTGTAAGACGAAGAGAATGCCCGTAAGCACCGCACCATTGTCGAGTGGCTTGCGCCCCGGATAACGAACTCGCCGTGGCTTCGGAGGAGGCAGCAACGGTTCGATGAGTGCCGAAAGGTCGTCGAGTATCAGCTTGGCCATATCCTTTTCGTCGTCGAAACAATGAAAAGGTAAACAGCATTCATTGAAGGTTAACAGCCCCTGCGTTCATTCTGTTAAGGGTTCTTAGGCAGCCCACGATCACCTGGCAAGCATGGCCAAACTACGCGTGACCGCGGGCGTATCGGGCTGCTTTCTTTGGTCACTTTCTTTGCAGCAGCAAAGAAAGTGACTGCCGCCCCGCACAGGGGCAACGCTTATAAACCAACACGAAAACGGGATCCGGCGAAAAACCGGAGCACAAAAAAGTCATTCCGCTTCTTCAAGCGCCTCTTCCCGCGGATAAACCCGCACCAACACAATCCTCGGTCCCTTCATCTTCTTGACAACGATATCGAACCGATCGAAAGAAACCCTCTGCCCTTCAGTAGGCAAATCGCCCAACGCATTGATGACGAGTCCACCAACCGACTCCGCCCGCCCTTCGTCGATATCAATGCCGAGCGCCCGCTCCAGCGAAACCACCGGCAAGCTGCCCTTGCCCATCAACGTGCCGTCGTCCATACGCGACCAGTCGGCATCGCCCTGACGAAACTCGTCGTGAATCTGCCCGACGAGCGCGCCAAGCAAGTTATCCAAGGTAATGAAGCCGATGGGCTTCGCGCCCTTGCGCCCGACGATCGCGAGATGCGGCGCGCCCTTGCGAAACCGTCGAAACAGTTCGAGCGCCGACAGATTCGGCGCGACATATTGCACGGGCCGCACATGCCGCGAAAGTTTGTCGATCTTTCCTGCAGCATCCTTCGAGAGGCTGAAGTTGAAACCGCGCGACCCGCCATCGCCCGCAAGCAACAGGTCCTTCAGATGGATCATGCCGATCACGCGCTCGCCCGACGCATCGGCGAAAAGCGGATAGCGCGAAAAACGATGCCGCGATACCACGGCGAGGTTGTCGCGCATCGGCAAGTCATTGCGCAGCCCGACGAGTTCATGCGCCGGACGCATCAGATCCGACACCGTCATGCGGCTGAAATCGAGCGAATGCGCAATGGTGTTCCACTCGTCCTCGTTGTACGAAGACGCACCGCCATGACGCCGTCCGCGCAGGATCAGCTTGAGTTCGTCGGTGGAGTAATGGGCATCGTGACCGTGTTCGCCCGACATGCCGAAGAGCCGCAGCACGAAGTTTGCGCTCGTGTTAAGCACCCAGATGAACGGGTACATCAGCCAGTAAAAGCCGTAAAGCGGCGTGGCGAGCCACAGGCCCACCTGCTCCGCGCGGCGTATGGCCCAGGACTTGGGCGCGAGTTCGCCGACGACGATATGCAGGAACGAAATGACCGTGAACGCGAAAAAGAGCGAGATGGTCTCGATGAGCTGTTCCGATTCGACGCCGACCAGCGCGAAGATCGGATGCAGGAGCGTCGCGAACGCGGGCTCGCCGATCCAGCCGAGTCCGAGCGATGCCAGCGTGATGCCGAGCTGGCATGCGGACAGATAAGCGTCGAGCTGCCCGTGCACCTTCGCGAGCAGACGGCCGGGAAGACCGTTGGTGCGCGCAATCGCCTTCACGCGCGTGGGCCGCAACTTGACGAGCCCGAACTCCGCCGCGACGAAGAAACCATTCAGCGCGACGAGCAACAATGCGCCGATCAGCGCGACAACCTGAGCCAAAGCAACTCTCTTCGAAAGTGGAAAGCGTCAGTATATGGGCGACAGCTGATCGAAAGTCAATTTACATCCCCGCGACGGGCACGCGTACCGATAACGTAACTTCGGCACCATCCGCGATGTCGCTGTGCTCGAACGCGCCGCCGTGCGCCTCCGACACGCGTTTGCACAGCGCGAGCCCCCACGCGATGCGCCCGCCCTCGCGCGGCTCCAGTGCCTGCCGGCGTGCGAACGCTTCGAGCACATGCGGCGACGCCGGATCGCCGAGCGCCTGTGCCGACGCGCTAAAGCGCACGTCCGTGCGCCACATGCTGCCCTCGATGTTGCTCGACACGCGCACGGTCGCACCGGACGGGCTCGCCTCGGCAGCGAATGCGAGCATGAGCCAGAGCGCTTGCAACAGACGCTCTGCATCGCCTTCCAGTTGTTCTTCTGCAAGGGGCGAGTCGATTTCGATCGTCACGCCGCGAGCGCGCGCCACGCTCGCACGCGCGAGCGCCGCGCTTTTTTCGAGCAGCGGACGCAGCGCGACGGGCGCGAGCGCAACCTGCAGCGCCTTGGTTTCGGCGCGCGTCGTATCGACCGACTGCTCGATCAGCTTCACCTGCTGCTCGACGCCTGAGCGAATGCCAGCGAGCGCGCGCTGCGCGGCGGAATCGTTGGGGTCGACCTTTCGCTCGAGCACGTAGCCCCAGCTATGGATCGCGTTGAGCGGCCCGCGCAGATCATGCGACACGACCGAGAGCACGTGATCGCGCATGAAGAGCGTCGCCTCGGCACGCAGATGCGCGATGCGCTCGGCGCCGCCATGCTCGTCGTCCGGCGCGCCCGCCTCCGAGGACACGATCAGCGTCACGCAATCCGCGCCCGGCAGCGCGATGATAGAAAAGGCGCACGGCGTGTCGTCCTCGCCGAACCTCACGTGCGCGCGGCGCGTCGCGTTGCCCGCGAGCGCGGCATCGGCCGCGGCTGCGAGCGCGGCGGTGAGCGGAGGCGGCAACGGACTGTCGGAAAGCAACCGGCCGCTCAGCGCGGAAGAATCGAGATCGAAGAGATGAGTGAATACGGCGTCGGCGGAGAGGCATCGCTGGGCGGCGTCGAGCACCAGCACGCCGTCGTTTCCTGCGACGGCCGCATCGAAAGCCTTGTCGCCTTCGGGCTCGACCGTACTGGAAAAAGACGTTGTCACGGTTATGGGTCCTTGCGTGTATCGGTGATGCGGTTGATGTCGCGAAAGCCGCATGCGTTGCTGCTGCGCTGCACGTATGGCCTGAAGAATACGGCCGGCGATGAAAACCTCAAGCCATTATATGTGAGCGTCCACGACGCATACGGCAGGAGCGCGCTGCGCCTTCCCGCGCGCCTGGTAGCAAGCCGCGTGCGCGGTCGTACCGGTCGCTCTTCGCTCGCGCTTCTTCGCCGACGAAAATATCGCATTGCTATTAATTCGATTCCTGGAGTTTCGTTAAAGACGCTGGCGATTGTTCTTTATCGGCGTGACGCCTCAACACGAATCGCAAGGTTCGGGCAATAAGCAATTTCAAAGGAAAGCGCGCGATCGATTTTATTTTTCTGTTGACAACGATTTTGGCGTCCGCGCCAGCAAGAATATCGCGTGGCTATCCGGTGCTTTTCATTTGGCTCACTGAACTGTCCCGGCTATGGCTCTCTAATGCACTGCAATCTGGAGGAACCCGCATTTGAAAACCGGCACGCATGATCCGACCTCGGCCACGGTGGCTTCAATTCGAAATCTGACCGGTGACACGAGCACAATGACACGCGTCCCCAGCAGCAATCCCAGAACATTGCTTTCGGTAATCATCCCTGCTTACAACGTCGAACATTTCATTGTCGCCTCGCTGCAATCCGCGCTCTCGCAGCCACGCTCCGACGAGATCGAACTCATTGTGATCGACGACGGCTCGACCGATAGCACGCTCGAACGCATTCTCGAGGTGCAACGCACCGAGCGCGGCCGCAATATCCGCGTGATCCATCAGGAAAACCGTGGCGTATCCGCCGCGCGCAACCGCGCGATCGCGGAAGCCACTTCGCCTTACATCGGCTTTCTCGATTCGGACGATGTCTGGTCAGCCGGTTTCACCATGAAGATCATGCCGCTTCTCGACGCGAACGCGGCCGACATCATCGAGTTCAACGTGGGCATCATCGATTCGAAAGGCAAGACGATCGACAAGGTCGAACTGATCGATCCCGCGACGGTCGGTCAACGTCCGTGCGATCTCGACGCGCTGCTCGACTTTGCACGCGTGTTTCAGGTGTTTCCGGTAGCGCGCGTCTACAGGCGCGCGCTCTGGGAAGGCATCGAGTTTCCGGCCGGCCGCGTCTATGAAGACGCCGCGGCAATTCCGCTCGTCTATACGCGCGCGAAATCGCTCTTCCGGCTCGCCGACGATCTTTACTTCTATCGCCGTCGCGCGGGCAGCATTACCGCCAGGGCGACGCCGTACACGGTGACGTCGCTCGCCACATGTGCCGAAGAGACGATGGAGCGTTGCAACGGCGGGCCGCTCGATGCCTTCTGGCTCGCGGTATTCCATAAGGTCTTCTCGTACGCATGTTTTCAGGCCGCACGCGTAGACGGGCATGCGTTCGCCGAAGCGATCAGGACGGTCGAGGCCACGGCCGCGCACTATCGTGTCTTCGCTGCGAATCGCACCGATGCACCGAAGGCGTTGCGCTTTCATGGAAAGATCGTCGCCGATCGCCGCTGGTTTCAGGCCAAGCGCATCGTCAAGCGCGCGCTCGGCCTCGAACCGCGTCCGCCCGAAAAAGCGTCGCGTGCGGCCTCGTCGGTCGAATCACGCGCGACATAAGGGAACGCGGTGACATCGGTCGGGCGTTCATGAGACGTCCATGCACTGTCCATGCGCACGCACGCACCACAATGTTGTCCTACCAGCACTTCGAACAGATTTCAATCGAACGAACGCACGCTGGAAGGATTCTTGCGTGTGCAAGCCCACTGATGAAAGCACTTTTCTCTTGTTAAATACCTTCTTTCATACGCTTGCGCCTTCTCCGGAAGTTATCGACGGTCCGGAACCGGCGCATTCCGTTCGACTTCAAGCGCCCCGAAGCCAGGCCAAGGCGTGGGTGCGCAGACCTCTTTGGCCCGCGTCGCATTGACGACTGGTCGCACGGGCGAAACTATCCGCTTCGGGCGCTGTCACGCAAAGGCTCACTCGAAACGGGTGAGCCTGCAGGGTTCACAGCCTTGCGTCATAGTCATAAAACACGCTGCGCTCCAGCCGGGGAAAAAACCGTTCAATGGCTTCATTCCGAAAGAACTTTACGATTCTAATGACGTTGCAGGTGTCCACCTACCTTGCACCGCTGCTGACGCTGCCCTGGCTCGCACGCGTCCTCGGTCCGGGCGAGTACGGACGCCTTTCATTCGGCCTGGCCTTCGTCGCGTACTTCATCTCCCTCACGAACTACAGCTTCTCTCTGACCGCCACGCCGAAGGTCTCGATCAATCGGGAAAGCCGCGAACTGCGCTCGAAGATATTCTGGGAAACCATCGTCACGCAGGCCGCACTCGCATTGGCAGGACTCGTCGTCGTGATCGCGCTGACGTCCTTCATACCTTTTCTGGAGGAAAATCGCGAGCTGCTGATCATCGGTTATGGCATGGCCATCGGGGCCATGCTGATTCCTACGTGGTACTTTCAGGGCATCGAAGATCTCGGCATGTTGAGCCTGTTCGTATTCATCGGACGTGCGCTCAGCATTCCCGCGATGTATCTCTTCGTACGCGAGCACGACGATATCTACAAGGCGATGGCCGTCAATGCCCTCGTGCCTTTGCTATCGGGCATCGCGATCTGCACGTACCTGTATTTTCGGCGGGAGCTCGACTTCGTGCGCGTGTCGTTCAGCACCATCCTCGTTCGTCTCAAGGACGGCTGGAGCGTGTTCATTGCGACCGCGATCGTCGATATCTATGCATCGAGCAACATCGTGCTGCTCACCTTCATCTCGGGCAATGTCGCGGCCGGCTACTTCGCCGCGGGTGACAAGCTCATCCGCGCGGCATTGAACATGCTCTCGCCGCTCAAGACCGCGGCTTATCCGCGAGTGAGCTTTCTCATGCATCATGCGAGAGAGGATGCCTTCGCTTTCCTGCGCAAGATGTTCGTCGTACAAGGGCTGATCGTGTCGCTGATATCCGTCTGCATCTTTTTTGGCGCGCCACTCGCAGTAAAGCTCTTGTATGGACCGAAGTTCTTGCCTACCGTAGAGGTGTTGCGCTGGATGGCGTTCGTGCCGTTGATGGCCGGCCTGTCGGATCTCTTCGGTGTTCAGACGATGCTTCCGCTCGGCATGAAGTCGCAGTTCAGCCGCGTGCTGATGGCGTGCGCCGTGTTGAACTTCGGCCTGCTCGCCGTGTTGGCGAAGCTCTTCGGCGAACAGGGTGCAGCGGCCACGGTGTTGATCGTCGAGACGCTCTCGGCGGCGGCGATGGCCTTCACGCTGCATCTGGGAGGCGTGTCGTTCCTCAAGCGCCCGATTAGCGAAGGGGCGGGTTCGGGAACCACGTGAACCGTATGCAGATATGCGCAGTGATGATTAATCTGATCGGCCAAGTTCTTATTCAACCATCGCACGCTCCGAAAATTGACGTGTTATAAACGGTAACAAGTGATTCGATTTCGTAACGCATTCTTTCAAGCGAACCGCTTTCATAAAGCGCTGTTTTGCACCCCGGGCGCGAATTAGACGCGTTCGATTGCGTATTACCCTAAAAGTTGCATTTAAGTATGTGAGTCAGCGAACCGACCCGATCAGTTCGAGCCGATATCTTATTGGTCCAAACAGTGTTTAAATAAGCGAGCCTGCCGAATGGAAACGGAAGAAACGACAGTCGAGCACGTGCAAAAATTGGCGCATCAGGCCGAGAACCTGCGTATGCAATCGGTCGCGGTCCCGCTCAAGGATCTGCAAATCCTTCTACAGATATGCGAAGCGGCGATTGCTCAGCAGAATGCTGCCGCAACGAAATGATGTTCACGAGCGGGTATCGTCAGTCCCGCCACGCTGACGTTGATACGTCCCGGGCATGGACCGAGGAAAGTGCCCAAGCCGGCCAGCAACATGTCCGGCTGTAAGAACTCGAAGCTTTATACCTACCGGCTTTACGTCGCACTGCAGTGAGGCTGCTTTATCGGCTGATCTGCGTTTTGGCGCGATGCAGAACAATCTTCGCAAAGACCGACATCGGGGCGCCCATCCGGCCAGATTGACTGGTCCGGGATTTTGCGGCAGGTAAATCGAGGCTTGTCATCAAGCTCGATGGGGTTCCTCGCATCCCTGTACGCCAGGAACGCAGAGTGCTACGCCGGATCCCGTGTGTATTTATCGCATGCGTATTACATCGCGATTAATACGCCGACACGCAAATCCCGGCCTTTCATGTTCCTTCGAGGTGGTCATGTACGTCCGCCTTGGATGCGTTCGCCCTAACCGAGTGTGTCGCGTCACTTTTCCATAACGATTAGACCATTCCTTCTCATTGCGTATTGCCGCGGGGCTCGGCGAGGCGCCAATTGAAGAGTTGAATATGAAAGAGATCGTCCATATCACCGAGGCCTTCGGCGGCGGCGTGCTGTCCATGCTGACCCAGCTTTCGAACCGCGCCGCCGCGGCCGGCGTCGGCGTAACGATCTTTCATTCGATCCGGCAGGAAACACCGAATAACTTCGCGAAGCTCTTTCATCCGGCGGTAAAGCTAACCTACGTCAGCATGTTCCGCGAAGTGAGCATGAAGAAAGACCTGAGCAGTTTATGGAACCTCGTTCGCAAGCTGAAGGAGTGCGATCCATCCGTAATCCATCTGCATTCGTCGAAGGCAGGCGTTCTGGGACGCGCCGCTGCACGCATTGCCGCGCCGCGTGCACGCGTGTTCTATTCGCCGCATGGTCTTGCGTTCCTTCGCCGCGACGTATCGCCCCTGAAGCAGTTTGCTTATCTGAGCTTCGAGCGCATTGCCGCGCGACTGGGCGGAACCATTGTCGCGTGTTCGGACAGCGAGCTCTCCGAGATCGAGACGAAGATGCATGCGCGGCGGGCGCGCGTGATCGAGAACGGCGTGAACGTGCAGGAGATTCCGCCGCGCGTCGAAAAGAGCGCCAACGGGATTCTTGTCGGCATGAGCGGCCGCGCGATGTTTCAAAAGAATCATGAAGCGTTCGTGAAGCTCGCGACGGAGCTGCACGACGCTTCCACCCGCTTCCTGTGGATCGGCGGCAATGAAGACGAGTTGCCGGCAGGCACACCAAAGGGCGCCGTGTCGTGCAGCGGCTGGGTGACGCGCGATCGCGCGCTCGAGCTCACGTCCGGGCTCGATATCTATGTGCAGACATCGAGATGGGAAGGCATGCCTATCGCGCTCATCGAGGCGCAGGTCGCGGGCATTCCCGCCGTGGTGACCGATGTAGTCGGCAACCGCGATGTCGTTCAGCATGGCGTGACGGGCTTCGTCGCATCGAGCGTCGACGAGATGGCGAAATACATCGCGCTGTTACGCGACGACCGGACACTGCGCGCTCGCATGGGCGCAGAGGCGAGAGCATCCGCCAGCAAGCGCTTTTCGATGGACGCGATCTTCCGTCAATGGCTCTCGATGTACGAGCTCGACGCCGTCAAGCACGCACGTGCGCCTGTCGACGCCGACGAGATCGCCTATGAAACCACCTCCGATTCACAGTTCTGACGCCCTGATATGGACACATCCATCGCCAGCAACAAACTCGTCTATAACGGCCGCTTCACGAGTCAGAAGACCACCGGCGTGCAGCGCGTCGCGCGTGAACTCGTCGCCGCGCTCGTGAAATTACCGCAAGGCTCGCATGTGACGCTCGCCGTGCCACCGCAAGGCGGGCTCGATCCCGTGCAAGGTGTGGAGACCGTGAAACTCGGCTTCGGCAAGGGCGTTTTCTGGGAGCAGGTCGTGCTGCCGCTCTTCGCCGGGCGCTCGCGTATCGTGAATCTCTCGAACTCGGGCTCCATCTTTCGCGCGAACCAGATCATCTACATGCACGATGCCGCGGTGTTCGATACGCCCGCGCACTTTTCGTGGAAGTTCCGCACCTGGTATCACGTGATGTTCTGGATTCTCGCGCGCACGTCGAGCTGCGTGCTGACCAATTCGAAGTTCTCGCGCGACAGGCTCGCGCATCATGTCGGCGTGCCTGCGGAGCGCATCGGGGTGGTGCCGCTCGCAGCCGATCATCTCGATCACATCACGCCGGATACATCCGTGATCGAAGAACTGAAGCTCACGAAGCGCCGTTACGTGCTCGCCGTGAGCAGCATGAATCCGACGAAGAACTTCAAGCGTCTCGTCGAAGCATTCACGCGCCTGAACGATCCTTCCATCGATCTCGTGATCGTGGGTATGAAGAATGCCGCGATTTTCGGCAAGGCGCACGATCTCTCGAGCGCGCCGAACATCAAGCAGGCTGGCTATGTCAGCGATGAAAAGCTGAGAGCGCTCTATCAGCGCGCCGCCTGCTTCCTCTATCCTTCTATCTACGAAGGCTTCGGCATTCCCCCGCTGGAAGCGATGCGCAACGGCTGCCCGACGCTCGTCGGGCGCGCGGCCGCCTTGCCGGAGACGTGCGGCGACGCATCGATCTATTGCGACCCGTACTCGGTCGAAGATATTTCAAACAAGCTGCGCGAGTTGCTTGCTTCGCCGGAATTGAGTGAAGACCTCAAACGTCGCGGCCTCGCGCACGCCGAGCGCTTTCGCTGGACGGAAAGCGCCCGCCTGCTGATGCAGTTCATCGACAAGCCGTGAGAGCGAAGGGGGAAAGCTGGTGAGGTTGGGAATTTATTGCGACTCGGGTATCAACGGCGGCCACGAAAAGATGCTCAAACGATTCATGCTCGCGCTCGTCGCGAGCACTCATGTCAAGACTTTGCATATCCTCGTGCCGACCGCGAACGAGCCGCTGTATCGCTATGTCAGCGATCTTGCGAACACGCATCCGAAAGTGAAGACCATCGGCCTTCCGCATACGGCCGAATCGATACGTGGCAATGTCTTCGCGCTGTGGCGCACGGTCCGCGCAACCGCGACGAAATTGCGTGCGCTGCGCCTGAACAAGCTGCTCATCGCGCAAGGCACGATCGCTTCCGGACTTGCGGGACTCTTCGCCGCGCGCCAAGCGCGCACCACGGCGGTCAGCTATCTACCGCTCGTCGACGAAGCGCCCGTGAACGCGGGCGGCCCCGGAAAGATCAAATGGCTCGTCAAGCGCGCGCTCTATCGCACGCCGAACGAATACGTCACTTTGAACGATCATTTGCGCGGCAAGCTGAAGGAACTCGCGCCCAATGCGCGCGCGATGATCCTCGAGAACTATGTCGACGATCGCTTCAGCCGCTCGGCGCTCACGAAAGAAGCCGCGCGCGCCGCGCTCGGCCTGCCCGACGACAGCACGACGATCATCGCGCATGTCGGCCGGCTCAACTTTCAGCAGAAACGTCAGGATTTCCTGATGCAGGCCATCGAACGCCATGCCGATGCATTCGCACGTACGCTCGTGCTGATCGTCGGAGAAGGACCGGATGCGGGGCGCCTGCAAGCCATGATCGACGCGAGCCCGGCGCTGTCCTCGTGCGTGCGCATGGTCGGGCCGCAGAAGGACGTGCTGCCGTGGATCGTCGCAAGCGATGCGCTCGTGCTGCCGTCCGCTTACGAAGGCGTGCCGCTCGTCATGATCGAAGCGGTGCTCGCGCAACGGCCCATCATCGTGTCGCGCGTGTCGGGGCTCGATTCATATCTGCCCGATGCGCTGCTTTTCCCCGCCGACGACCACGATGCATTCGTCGAGCGCATCTTCGCGGCGCGCGATCTTCCGCTCGCCGCGCTGGCGCAGGAATTCAGGCGTCGCTTTTCCCGTGAAGCATTCGACGCGCAGGCGCAAAGCGTTTTGCTGCACGAGGGCGACATGGGCGCTCAGGCTCCGTCGCAACGTTCCAACGTGCTGATCGAATGACAGTGCGCACTTCCCGAGGGTCGAACACCGATGCGAACTCTGCTGGCTGCCGTATCCCTCTTCGGTGCGCTTTGCTGCGCATCCGTGCTGATCTACGCGCGCAGCGGCACATCCGACGCGTATCACAGCGGTCGCTCGGCGAGCTCCACGGAGCACGCCGCGAGTGTCCCCGCACCGAAAATCGCCTGCGGCAACGGATCGAAAAGCGTGTTCTACGGCATCGCGGGACATCTGGAACATCGCGGCGTGTATCGCATGAGCGACTATGACTTGCAGATTTCACAGCTCCGCGATCTCGGCGTCACGATGTACGCGCAGGATGTATCGAGCGAAGAAAGTGCTCACAGGGTCGCGGATTTCGCACGCGCGGCGGCGAAGCAATGCATCGGCGTGCTCGCGCTCGTTACGCCCTTCGAGCCGGAAAAGCGCGCGAACGAGCAGGAAACCTTCGAGCGGGGCTATGCCCTCGGCAAGACGGCGGGCCGTCTCTTGAAGGGTCTCGTTACGTACTATCAGGTCGGTAACGAATACGACAACTGGACGATACTCGGCTCGGACCGCAGCGGCGAGCATCCGCAGGACTACGACAATGCGATGTTCATGAAGGCGCGCGGGTCGATTCTCGGCTTGATCAAGGGCATTCGTGAAACGAATCCGGACGCGAAGATCCTGCTGACATCGTTCAGCTGGCTGCACTACGGCTTTACCGACATGCTGTACGCAGGCACGCAACCCGACGGCACGCACGGTCATCCGATTCCACATTGGGACATCACCGCGTGGCACTGGTACTCGAACATGGGGTCGATCACGGCGGCGGGCGACAAGAAGGTCAACGTGCTCGAACGGCTGCGCGACAGCTACGGCAAGCCCATATGGATCACGGAGTACGGCGTGCGGCCGACCCATGCCGATCCGGCCGGCTATCTGATCGGCAAGGATGCATTGAAAGGCTTCGTGTCGCTTGCGAAGACGTACAACATACAGAACGTGACCTTGTACGAACTGTATGACGACCAGCGTTACGGCGGCGATGGCAACTACGGTGTGATTCACGACGACGGTAAAACGCGCAAGTCGCGCTTCAATACCGTGCGGGATTTCATCAAGGCCAACCCGATGCCGTGAACGCGCAACTTTTTGGTGCTACAGACAAAGCATGAGCAAAACCGGCGATTATCGCGCGAAATGGCGGTCCCGCAGGAGGCGTCCAGGCAATTACTGCGCATTTAACGTTCGCTACTTAACAGACGCGCGCAGTTTGCAGCCCGAAGATACGCTTGACGCTTTATTTTCCGGACTTACCGTTTCGTTTGACAGCAAGCGATTCGTAACGGGATTCGCGAATTTCATCCGCCGAATCTCGAGGCGCGACGCCGAGGCACGGAGTGTGCTTCTGTCAGATGTCGCACTCCGACGAGCCCACGTGCTTCGTCATGCGTACTCGAAGCAACATACGCTTCGCCCGCTTTTTTCAGAGCCTCTCGCGTCTTTAGTCTGGAAGTTCCGACGGCCACGCGCCGGATCAATAACACGTAAGACGTATCGCGGACATGCCGCGCGGGCTTTCTGTTTTTTCTCAGCCCGGGAAACAACGGTCAACTTATCGAACTGAGGACGGCGCCTTTGAACACCCTCTATGTGAACTCCGGATCTTCGCGCCCCGGCAAGGACGACGGTGAATTCACCGCGAGCGACATGCTCAAGCTCCTGCGCGATCACCTTGGCATCCTCTTCCTGTTCATCGGGATCACGGCCGCGCTCGCGACCGCGTATGCGTTTCTTGCCAGGCCCATCTATTCTTCGGACGTGGTCGTGCGCGTGGATCCACCCGATCCGAACGCGCTCGGCATCGCGCCGCAGAACCAGATGCAGATGCAGCAGTCTCAGCCGACGGTCAACCAGCTCGCGCCCGCGGAAATCTCCGTGATGCAAAGCCGCTCGGTGCTCGAACCCGTCGTCAAGCAGTTCCATTTCGACATCAAGGTCAAGCCCAGCACGTTCCCCGTGCTCGGTCAGATCGCGGATCTGTTTGCGAAGAAGGGACATCTTTCTCCCGCATGGTTCGGCCTCGATGCATACGGCTGGGGCGGTGAGTCGCTGCAGATCGGGCGCCTCGACGTGCCGCCCTCGCTCGAAGACCAGAAGCTCGATTTAGTTCTGCTCGACAACAACCAGTACGAGTTGCGCGACCCCGACGGCGCGATGCTCCTGCGCGGCACGATTGGCCGTCCGGCATCGGCAAACGGCGTGTCGATTCTCGTCAACGGCGCGCTCGGCCATCCGGGCGTGCACTTCGACGTGACGCGCCTCAATACGCTCGACGCCATCGCGCTCATGAAGAAGTCGATGAAGGTGGCCGAGTCCGCGAAAGACACGGGCGTCGTGCAGATCACCTTCAACGCCGACGATCCCGCTCTGACCGCCGATGTCGCGAACGCGCTCGGCCAGGCATATCTGACCGCCGCTGTTCAGGCTCGCCAGGCGAACGACACGAAGACACTCGAATTCATCCGCGGAGAATTGCCGCGCCTCGAAGCCGATCTGCGGCGCGCCGAAGGCAACCTCAGTTCGTTCCGCTCGAAATCGCAGTCGGTGCAGCCGCTCAACGAAGCGCAGGCGTATCTGCAAGGCAGCATCGTGTCGTTGCAACAACTGGCGAACCTGAAGATACAGCGCACGCAGGCGTTGCAGCGCTTTCAACCTAACAGCCCGCAGGTGGTCAACCTCAATCAGCAGATCGCCGAACTCGAGGCGTCGAACAAGCAGATTCAGCAGCGCTTCGACAGCATGCCCGCTTCCGAGCGCCAGAACGCGACCCTCACGCGTGACGCACGCGTGGCCGAGACCATTTACATGGGCATGGTGAACAAGGCGCAAGAACTATCCGTGCGCCGCGCGAGCACGAGCGGCGGTGCGCATATCGTCGATAACGCGCTGCGTCCGTACCGGCCGGTGAAGCCGAACAAGCCGCTCGTGATCGCGGCGGGCACGGCCCTCGGCTTCTTCATGGGCACGTTCTTCATCTTCCTGCGCCGCCACGCGATGATCGGCGTGACCGATCCGATGTTCGTCGAGCGCCGTCTGTCTGTGCCGGTATTGGGGGAAGTGTTGTACAGCCGGCAGCAGGCGATGCTGGATCACGAGATCGCCGTGTCGCCGGTCGAGCATGCGCCGCTCACCTACTCCGGGACGCAGAACGGCGGTCCGCCGAAGGCTCTGCCTTATGTTCATCTGCCGGAACACGATGCGTTCGCGATGCCGCACGTGGCCGATACGGATCGCGATGCCCGCGTGCTTGCTACGCGCTTCCCGCACGATCCGGCTGTCGAGGCGCTGCGCGCGGTGCGCACGGAGTTGTACCGCGACCTCGCCAACGCGCCGAACAACATCGTGATGCTGACGGGTCCGATTCCGTCGGCGGGCAAGAGCTTCGTCGCGGCGAATCTGTCGGTGCTGCTCGCGGAAATCGGTCTGCGCGTGCTCCTCATCGACGGCGATATGCGGCGCGGCCATATCGCTTCGTTCTTCAAGCAGTCGAATCCGGGCGGCCTCTCGGAAGTGCTCAAGGGCGAACTGGCGCTCGGCGACGCGATCCGCTATGTCGGCGTGCCGGGGCTGTCGTTCATGTCGTGCGGCGGTTATCCGGAGAATCCTTCCGAGCTGTTGATGATGCCGGGCTTTCGCAACATGCTTGCGCGCATGAGCGAACAGTTCGACCTCGTGATCCTCGATACGCCGCCCTTCCTCGTCGTCACCGATGCGGCGATCGTCGCGAGCGATGCAGGTTCGACGGTGCTCGTGCTGCGTTCGGGCATTCAGAGCGAGGAAGAAATCGAGGAAACCGTGAAGAAGGTGCAGCGTTCGGGCGGCAGGCTCGTCGGCTCGGTCTTCAACGCGATTCCGCGACGCCCGAGCAATCGCCGCAGTTATGGATATGCGGCGGCATATACGAGCACGTTCAGGTCGGCGCACTGACAGCGCGCGCATAATGAAGCGCAGCGATTGAAGGCATCGCGCCGCGTGCCCGTCACGCGGCGCTTTACGTTGTATTGCTGGTGTGGGGCGTGATGCGTCCATCCGCTGCGGGAATCGTCCGCGCGACCGGACGTGGAACGACTTCGAGCGCTCGCGGCATTGCGCGCAACGCGCTCATTGCAGGCGACGCGTGGCGACGATCAGACGGAATGTTCATACGTCTTCGCGGGCCACGATGGATCGCAAGATGGCGATGCACTCGCGTCGTCAACGGGGTCGATGAGAGAGACGCATATGAGCGGACCTTTTTCGTTCGGGAAGCGGCTCGTGCAATGCCCGCGCTGCCGCAGGCAGGTGGCTGTGGGCCTGAACGTGTGTCCGCATTGCGACTTTCATCGAGTGCGCAAAACGGTACCCATACCGGCGCCCGCGCCCGCTCCGGCGCCGCGCCTCGTCGTCGAGCAGGCACCGCTCGCAGAGGCGCCACGCATGCCGTCGCGTTCGATGCTCGTGATCCTGCTCGCCATGCTGGCGACGTTTCGCCGCCGAGCCTGAGCGGATAGGCCGCGATGATCGAGCCGGCAAGCGTATTGATTGCCTTGATTCACGCCTTATTCGGCACCGACCTGATAACGACTGACAGTCCGCTTTGAAGCGGGCCCATCCAACCTTCGATGATGAAAGAAAAAGCGGCGCTGACCGACCTCTACTACCGAATCTGGGCCTTCGCGATGCCGGTGACGTCGTTCCTCGTCATGCCTTCGATTCAGGGCACGACGATCGGCTATCTGATGTGCTTCCTCTCCGTGCCGCTCGTGCTGCTCTTCGGCGGGCGCGCGCGCAAGAGCTGGATGCATTTCCTGGGCGCGGCGGTCGTCGTGTGGCTGCTGATGCTCTGCACGTCGCAGCTCGCTGACGTGATGGCCCCGTTCGATCCCGACTTCAGCAAGATCGTGCTCGTCGACGACACCGATCCCTTCACGTTCATCATGCGCAAGAGCATGTTCACGCAGTCCCTCTATGTGGCGGCGGTCGTGCTCTATGCGGCTTACGTGTACCACTACTACAAGCCGACGTGGGACCAGTGGCTGCTCGCCGCCGTCACGCTGTTCGCGCTGTACGGCATATTCGAAGTGGCCTATTACATCGCCACCGGCCAGCCGGGCGACTTCATCTCGAACCGCGCATTCGGCGATCAGTTCGGCAAGGGCATCGTGCGCTCCGACGGCACGGTGAACGGCAGCTCGTTCCAGCAGATCAACATCAAAGGCATTCCGATCCAGCGCCTTAAAGCGCTCACCGGCGAGCCGTCGATGTACGCGATGTCCATCTTCCCGTTCTGGGTCTACTTCAACGCGACCTCGCGCGTGCGCTGGCCCGTATGGGTCATCGGCCTGTCGCTTTTGATGACCACCTCGTCGACGGTGCTGATCGGCTATGCCGTGTATTCGATCATCCGCGTGCGCAAGCTCGGCATCAATCCGGTCAAGGCGCTGATCGGGCTCTTCGTGCTGTGCGTGATCGCCTATCTGCTGCAGGATTACATCGCGGATCTCTTCAAGCAGATGGTCACGGACAAGCTCGAACAGAAAACCGAATCGGGCTCGGACCGCTCGCTGCTGTTCCTCCAGTCGATGCGCCTGTGGGTCGATGCGTCGCCGCTCAATCAGATCTTCGGCATCGGCTTCGGCTATATCCGCTCGACCGATCTGTTCTCGACGCTGCTCGTCAATACGGGTGTCGTCGGCACGGTCTTCATCAGCACGCTGATGCTTTATCCGGCGTTCAGGCTCGACTGGGATCCCCGTGGCATGGCGCTGCGTCAGTGCTGCGCGGCGACCTGGACGATGATGATGGTCTCCGTGCCCGAGTTCGCCTATCTCGCGCCCTGGACGCTGGTCGCGATGGCGTACGTGCGCGTGCGCGCGCTCAAGCTCGCGAGGCAGCACGACGGCGACAGGGCTGCCGCGGCCGCGAGGCAGGAGGCGCAGGATGGCGCGTCGATCGGCACCGCGATCGGCAGGCACGTGAGACCGGACATCGCCACGCGCATCGGCTCGCGCTTCGGCCCGCGTGGCCGCCATCTCTGAGGCCTGCGCGCCGCGCCCCGCTCCTGGCGACGTTCTACAATGTCGGTTTCGACCACCGGCCATCCATCGTCGATGGCCGGGCAACCAGGGAGCAACCATGTCGATTGTCACGACCGATTCCGGTCTCAAATACGAAGACGTCACCGTTGGCGAAGGCGCTGAAGCCGTCGCAGGCAAGACGGTCAGCGTGCACTACACGGGCTGGCTCACGGACGGCCAGAAATTCGATTCGAGCAAGGACCGCAACGACCCGTTCGCCTTCGTGCTGGGCGGCGGCATGGTCATCAAGGGCTGGGACGAAGGCGTGCAGGGCATGAAGGTCGGCGGCGTGCGCCGTCTCACGATCCCGCCGCAACTCGGCTACGGCGCGCGCGGCGCAGGCGGCGTGATCCCGCCGAACGCCACGCTCGTGTTCGAAGTGGAATTGCTGGACGTCTGAGCGACAACGGCATGAGCGCGCCGCTTCATCGTCCCGCCGTGTCGCTGCGCCGCTATGAGGCTGCGCAAGCGTCGGACGTGCACGACTTTCATCAGATCGTGCTCGGTCTCGACGGGTCGATGGAGATGGCCGTCGATGGCAACGGCGCACGCATCGATTGCAGCGGCGCCTGGATCATCCCGGCAGGCGCGCGCCACGACTACTGGGCCGACGGCGATAATCGCCAGCTCGTGATCGATCTGCCGGCCACGTCTGTCGCGGTGCCCGAGCGATACTTCGAGCGGGCGCGCGCGGTCGCGATCGACTCGCGCGTCACGCAGGCAGTCGCCGAGGTCGCCCGTCGTGCGAGCGGCGATACGCCTTTCTCCGATCGTTTCGCATGGCAGGCGGCCGCGCATCTATGCGGCGCGCTGATGCACGACACCGACGATTCCATCGACATGATGCGCGGGCTCGACTTCGCGCGCATCGACCGATGGTTGCGTCTGCATCTATCCGAGCCGCTGCGCATCGCCGATCTCGCCGTGCATTGCGGCTTCGGCATGCGCCGCTTTCATCAGCTCTTCAATGAGGCGTTCGGCGAGACGCCGCATCGCTATCTGCATCGGCTGCGGCTCGACACGGCGCTCACGCTGCTCGCCGACCCGCGCCCGACGCTCACCGATATCGCACTCGATGTCGGCTTCGCCGATCAAAGCGCCTTCACGCACGCGTTCTCGAAACGCTTCGGCATTTCGCCGGGGCAATGGCGCAATGGCGGCTTCAAGTCGCCGCGCGACGCCTAACCCAGACCGCGCGCCAGATCGGCGCGTATAGCCGCAGGATCTTCGAGACTACCGCAAGACGAATCAGGCCTTCGCGTATGCCGGCGGCTTCGCGCAGCTCGGATGTGAGGCGCCCCTGCGTCGTCGTCGAGAGATGCGTGATCGTCGTGCGCGTGTCGCCGAGATTGCCGGTGATCGAGCACAGTCTGGTACCGGCGCGCACGGCGAGCGTGTCGAAGCCGAGGTTGTCGTCCATGTTTTTCTCCCCTGTTTTCAGGCTCCAAACGCAAAAAGCCCGCTTGGTCCTTGCAGACGAAGCGGGCTCTCATGAAGCGCTGAAGACTTACTCGACCGATAGTTGCAGATGCAACTGTGAGCGCGTCATGCCGCCCTCTTGCGCTTCGCTCGCCGCGTCGCGGTCCGATTGCGACTGCGGCGCGAGGCGCGCGGTTTCGATGCGATCGAGATAATCGGTCGTCACATCGCCGGTGATGTAGTTGCCGTCGAAGCACGATGCTTCGAATTCCTTCAGCGCCGGGTTGATGTCGCGGATCGCACTCTTCAGGTCTTCCACGTCCTGGTAGACGAGATAGTCCGCGCCGATCATGCGCGCCACTTCCTCATCGCTGCGGCCGTGCGCGACGAGTTCGCCGCGCGTCGGCATGTCGATGCCGTACACGTTCGGGAACTTCACCGGCGGCGCAGCGGACGCGAAGATCACCTTGTTCGCGCCGGCGTCGCGCGCCATCTGCACGATTTCATGCGAGGTCGTGCCGCGCACGATGGAATCGTCGACGATCAGCACGTTCTTGCCCTTGAACTCGATGCCCATCGCGTTCAGCTTCTGGCGCACCGACTTCTTGCGCACAGCCTGACCCGGCATGATGAAGGTGCGGCCCACGTAGCGGTTCTTGAAGAAGCCCTCGCGATACTCGACGCCGAGCTTCGCGGCCACCTGCATCGCGGCGGGGCGCGACGAATCCGGAATCGGCATCACGACGTCAATCGGCACATCGGGCAGCACGCGCTTGATCTTCTCGGCGAGATAATCGCCCATGCGCAGACGCGCGTTGTAGACCGGCACGCCATCGAGGCACGAGTCCGGACGCGCGAGATACACGAGCTCGAAGATGCAGGGGTTGAGTTCGGGCTTTTCGGCGCATTGATGGTTGTGCAGATTGCCTTCTGCGTCGATGAAGATCGCTTCGCCCGGCTCGACATCGCGCACGAACTCGAAGCCGATGCCTTCGATCGCCACCGACTCCGACGCGACCATCCACTCGACGCCCGTCGCCGTCTCCAGCTTGCCGAGCACGAGCGGGCGGATGCCGAACGGATCGCGGAACGCCACGAGCCCATAGCCCGCGATCAGCGACACGATTGCATACGACCCCTTCACGCGACGATGCACGCCCGCGACGGCCTTCCACAGTGCGGCGGCGTCGAGCTGGAGCCCCGAACTCGCCAGTTGCAGTTCGTGCGCGAACACGTTGAGAAGCACTTCGGTGTCGGACGCGGTGTTGATGTGCCGGCGATCGATCCGGAACATCTCGTCCTTCAGCTGCATCCAGTTCGTGAGGTTGCCGTTATGCGCGAGGATGATGCCGAACGGCGCGTTCACGTAGAACGGCTGTGCTTCTTCCTCGCTCGATGCCGAACCGGCGGTCGGATAACGCACCTGGCCGATGCCGACATTGCCCGGCAAGCTGCGCATGTTGCGCGTGCGGAACACGTCGCGCACCATGCCGTTGGCCTTATGCATGTGGAAGTTGTTGCCGTTCGCCGTGGCGATGCCCGCCGCATCCTGCCCGCGATGCTGGAGCAGGAGCAGGCTGTCATAGATCAGCTGATTGACGGGGGTCTGGGAAACTACACCTACGATGCCGCACATGGCATGGTCCTTCAAAGAGTCGAAACGGGTAGACAAGGCGTTGCCCGGATCTCATCGACGCTTCTCTCATTATTTGGCCGTATCGAGGCCGGGCCGAAGCGTCATCGAGCCGTCGCGCATTCCTCGTGTAGCGGGCCTTGCGTCTATTGTGCGGCGGCTGGCGCCAGGCCGCTCGGTTCGCGAGCGACGTGCACATACGCGGCGAGCGTATCGGGGAGCAGCGGTTTCAATTCGCGCACGCCCTGCTCGGCCATCGGCCGCAGCAGCGCATTGCGCCAAAAATCCTTTTCCGGCAGTTCGGTCAGGCCAGCCAGTGCGACCAGAACCACTACCAATATAGCGCCTCTCACGAGGCCGAACAGCAAGCCCAGGGAGCGATCCACACCGCGCAGGCCGGTCACTTCCGTGATGCGCGTCAAAAGCGCCGATAGCACGCTCGATATGAGCAGCACCGCCGCAACCACCAGCAGAAACGCCACGAGCCATTGCGTGAGCGCGCCGCCGGGCCATGTCGACGGAATATACGGCACGACGAGCCCGACGAAGCGCCCTGCGATCAGAATGGCGGCAATCCAGCCGACCAGACCGAAGGCCTCGGCCAACAGGCCGCGCCACATGCCGCGAAGCGCGGACAGACCAATCACAGCCATCACGCCGTAGTCGAAAGCGGTGAACATCAAATCTGCTTAATTCGATGAGCGAGTGCCGCCGCCGAGGCCGGCCTGGCGCACCTTTACGAGGGCCGCCTGCGCCGACGCGCGATCGGGGAACGGACCCGCGCGCAACAGCGATTTGGTCGCGCCATCCGACTGCTTGCGATGTTCGAGATAGGCGGGCACACCCGCAGACTTCAATTTGTTGACCCAGTTCTGCGCGGCGGTTTCGTCGTCGAACTGGCCGATTTGCAGCACGAAACGGCTGCCCGCCGGCGACGACGGCGTATTCGCCGCGCCTGCGGCTGCGTTCGCGGCGGTGTTTGCGTTGTCTTCCTCGGACGGTTCCGTGGCCTGCTGCTTCGCGTTCTGGCTTGCGGCGGCGGCAGGCTTCGACGGCTTCGCTTCAGTCCTGGCTTGCGCCTTCGTTTCGGGCTTCGGCTGTTCCGTTGCTTCGGGCTTCGGTTGTGCCGTAGCGGCGGCCGCAGCGGCCTGCGGCTGCGTCGCGCCAGCGGAAACGCTGCTCGAAGCGCCCGCCGGCGCATCATGCGCGACGCCGGCTTGCGTGTCCGCCTCGGTCGCGTCGCGTGATTGTTTCGCGGCAGGCGACGGGCGATTGGGAATATCGATGGAAATGTCGTCGGTCACGGGCTTCGGACGCGAATCCAGCACCATAGGCAGGACGATGACGGCGGCCAGCACCAGCGCGATCGCGCCGACAAGCCTGCGGCGCGCGCGCTGTTTCTCGGGCAGGGTGGGATCGAGCATCATCGCGTCGGCGTCGGTGCGCTCCGAACGGCGCGTGCGGCGCTCGGTACGGACGGTGTGACGCGAGCCGCGCGAGGAATCGGAGTATGCGTCGCGACCGGAGTCGTCTTTCTTGCCGAACGAAAAGAGTCCCATGTATCGCTTGGTGCTGACGGCCGACCGTCTGGATGATGGCGCTAGTTATGCTGCGTTCGACGGTAGGCCATCACGCCGGCTACCGTGTAGAAACTGCCAAAAACGACGATTCTATCATTTTCGGACGCGCGCCTTAACGCATCTTGAAAAGCTGCGGCTGGCGTTTCGAAGCTAGAAACGCTGCTGTCCGGGCCGTCGTTGACACCGGCGTCGCGCAATGCGTGCTCCAGTTGCTCCGCCGACGCGGCGCGCGGCGTGGGCAGCGCGGTGACGTTCCAGTGGTCGATCTCGCTCGTCAACTGCTTCACGACGCCTTCGATGTCCTTGTCGCCCATCGCGCCGAACACCGCGTACGTGTACGGAAAATAGCCCATGTTGCCGAGATTTTGCGACAAAACGGCGGCAGCGTGGGGATTGTGCGCAACATCGAGAATGATTTGCGGCTTTCCCGGCAGCACCTGGAAGCGGCCCGGCAGTTCGACATTGGCGAGTCCGAGGCGAATATCCTGAGCCGAAACGGGCAAGCGATCACGCAACGATTCGAGCGCGGCCAGCGCCGCCGCCGTGTTGATCAGCTGATTCGCGCCGCGCAGTGCGGGATACGCCAGCGCCGGGCGCCGCTGCTCGCGGCCGATATAGCTCCATTGCTGGCGCTCGTTGCCCGGCTGCGCTTCATAGCGGAAGTCCCGTCCGACGAGCCAAAGATCCGCGCCGATCGCCTGCGCATGATCGATCAGGCTTTGCGGCGGCGACGGGTCGCCGCACACAGCGGGCTTGCCCGGCCGGAAAATGCCCGCCTTCTCGAAGCCGATCTTCTCGCGCGTGTCGCCGAGATAATCGGTATGGTCGATGTCGATGCTCGTGATCACCGCGCAATCCGTATCGACGATATTCACCGCGTCCAGACGTCCGCCGAGCCCGACTTCCAGAATCACGGCATCGAGCCCGCGCGATGCGAAAAGATGCAGGATCGCGAGCGTCGTGAATTCGAAGTAAGTCAGCGAAACCGGTTCGGGCAGGCTCGCGCGCGCCTTTTCCACCGCCTCGAAATGTTGGAGCAGATCGGCGTCGCTCGCCTCGGCGCCGTCGATGCGCGCACGCTCGTTGAACGAAAGCAGGTGCGGCGAGGTATGGCAGCCGACGCGATAACCCGCGCGCAGCAGGATCGTTTCGATGATCGCGCACGTCGAGCCTTTGCCATTCGTACCGCCGACGGTGATGACCGGGCAGTCGAAATGCAGGCCGAGCGCGTCCTTCACCTTGCCGATACGCGTCAGGCCCATGTCGATGCCGACCGGATGCGCTGCTTCCAGATGAGCCAGCCAGGCGTCGAGGGTGGGGAAAGTGTTCATGTTCGAGATGGGGAAAAGCAAAACGCCGCGCGGAACCTCAGGGCTCTCGCGCGGCGCAGCGCTGCATATCAGCGATTCAGGCGACGGAATCGGCGGGTTGCCGCGTCATCAGCGCCATCAATTGGGCAAGTTCTTCGCGCATCTTGCGGCGATCCACGATCATGTCGATGGCGCCCTTCTGCAGCAGGAATTCGGCGCGCTGGAAGCCTTCCGGCAGCTTTTCGCGCACGGTCTGCTCGATCACGCGCGGGCCGGCGAAGCCGATCAGCGCCTTCGGCTCGCCGATCACGACATCGCCGAGAAAGGCGAAGCTCGCGGAGACACCGCCCATCGTCGGGTCGGTCAGCACGGAAATGAACGGCAGCTTCGCATCCGACAGTCTGGTCAGGAGCGCTGTGGTCTTGGCCATTTGCATCAGCGAAAGCAGGCTTTCCTGCATGCGCGCGCCGCCGGACGCCGTGAAGCAGATGAACGGCACGTTCTGCTCGATCGCATTGCGCGCGCCGCGCACAAAGCGCTCGCCGACCACCGAGCCCATCGAGCCGCCCATGAACGAGAACTCGAAGCACGCGACGACGCACGGAATCGTGTGGATCGCGCCGCCCATGACGACCATCGCGTCGGTTTCGTCGGTATCCTCCATCGCTTCCTTGATGCGATCCGGATACTTACGGCTGTCCTTGAACTTGAGCGCATCGACCGGCACGACTTCCTGGCCGATTTCGTAGCGGCCTTCCGGATCGAGCAGGCGGTCGAGCCGCTCGCGCGCGCCAATGCGCATGTGATGGCTGCACTTCGGGCAGACATGCAGGTTCGCCTCGACGTCGTTGCGATACAGCACCGCCTCGCACGACGGGCACTTCACCCAGAGGCCCTCGGGGATGCCTTTGCGGCTCTTGGGATCCGTTTGCTTGATCTTCGGCGGCAGCAGTTTGTCGAGCCAGCTCATCGTTTTTCCTTGACTGATCGGTCGCCGCGCGGCGCACGTCCGAATCGGACGGCCCGCGGCGGCGCGTATTTTACTGTGCGGCGTCGAGTGCCTGACGAACTTCGGCAATGAAGCTCGTCAGTGACGCGGCCGCGGCGTCCGGCTTCGCCTCTTCGAGCAATTGCACGAGGCGGCTGCCGATGACGACGGCGTCCGCGACATCGGCGACGGCACGCGCGGTTTGGGCGTCGCGAATGCCGAACCCGACGCCAACCGGCAGGGGCACATGCGACTTGATGGCCGGGATTTTACTCGCGATGCTGGAAACGTCCAGATTTGCCGCGCCGGTCACGCCTTTCAGCGATACGTAGTAAACATAGCCGCTCGCGATCTTGCCGACCGCCGCGACCCGTTCGTCCGTGGAGGTCGGCGCGAGCAGGAAGATCGGATCGATGCCGGCCGCGCGCATGGACGCGCCGAAGCTCTCGGCCTCCTCGGGCGGGTAATCGACCACCAGCACGCCGTCGACGCCCGCTTCCTGCGCGGCTTTCGCAAAAGCGTCCGCGCCCATGCGCTCGATCGGATTCGCATAGCCCATCAGCACGACTGGCGTTTTGTCGTCGGTCTGACGGAAGCGCTTGACGTCGGCCAGCACGCTCTTGAGCGTTACGCCGCGAGCGAGCGAGCGCTCGGACGAACGCTGGATCACGGGGCCGTCGGCCATCGGATCGGAAAACGGTACGCCCAGTTCTATGACGTCCGCGCCGCCCTTGGCGAGTGCGTGCATGAACTCCACGGTCTGCTCCGGATTCGGGTCGCCCGCGGTGATGAACGGAATCAGCCCTTTCTTGCCCTGCGCGGCCAGCGCCGCAAACGTGTTCTTGATACGGGACATGGGAATTCTCTTGAACGTATTCGTTGACGTCAGACGCCTGGTCGACGTCTGACGCGATTAGCGACGAAAAAAGCGCTATTCGGCCGCTTGCGCAGCGGTATCGGTCGTCGCGAGCGTCTTGCGACGCGCGCGCACGGGCTCCTCGGGCTTGAGGCGTGCGGCCCGCGCTTCGGCGATGCGGCCTTCCGCGATTGCGCAGTACTCGGCGTTGATCTCGTAGCCCGTGAACTGCCGGCCGTGACGCGCGCATGCGACCGCCGTCGTGCCGCTGCCCATGAACGGATCGAGCACCCGGCCGCCGGGGGGACAACTCGCGAGCACCATGCGCTCGACGATCTCCAGCGGCTTTTGCGTCGGATGATCCACCCGCTCGGCGTGCTGCCGATGCAGACGGGAAATGGACCAGACATCCTTCGGGTTATAGCCGAGCTCGAGCCACTTGCTGCCTTCGAAAATCTTGCGCGAGCGTGCCTTTTTCGTCTCTGCGTCGTAGGGGATGCGCACCGGATCGAGATCGAAGTAATAGTCCTTCGATACCGCAAAATAGCCGATGTTATCGTGCACTGACGTAAATTTACGCGTCGTTCCGCCCATGCTCGGCACGCGCCGGTCCCAGACGATCTCGTTGATCATCAGGAGACGGCGCTTCAGGAACACGAACAGTTCGGGCGAGTATTGCCAGGTGCAGAAGATGTAAAGCGAGCCGCTCGGCTTGAGCTTCGGGATCGCCAGACTCAGCCAGCGATAGGTCCACTCGAGAAAAGCGTCGCCCGACAGCATGTCCGAATCGTTCCCGTAGTCCTTGCCCAGACCATAGGGCGGGTCCGCGACGATCAGATCGATCGACGCATCGGGAATGTGTTCGGCATCGGTCAGGAAATCGCGATTGCGGATGTCGCTGCCGGCGCTCTGGAGGGCGCCGACGGACAACGGCTCGTCGATAACGGTGCGCATCGGTCAGGTGCTCAGAACTGGATGCCCGATCGCTCGGCGACCGTATGCATGTCCTTGTCGCCCCGGCCCGACAAATTGACGAGCAGCACCTTGTCACGCGGCAGCGTTTTCGCGAGCTTCGCGCCGTAAGCGAGCGCGTGGCTCGACTCGAGCGCCGGGATGATGCCCTCGATACGGCAGCAGTCGTGGAAGGCTTTGAGCGCTTCGTCGTCCGTGATGCCGACATACTCCGCGCGTCCAGCGTCCTTCAGCCACGCGTGCTCGGGGCCGACGCCCGGATAATCGAGACCCGCCGAGACCGAATGCGTCTCGATGATCTGGCCGTTTTCATCCTGCAGCAGATAGGTGCGGTTGCCGTGGAGCACGCCGGGACTGCCGCCCATGAGCGACGCCGCGTGGCGGCCCGTATCGATGCCATCGCCCGCCGCTTCCACGCCAATCAATTTGACGCCTTTGTCGTCGATATACGGATAAAAAATGCCCATCGCGTTCGATCCGCCCCCAACGCACGCGATGACCGCATCGGGCTGACGGCCCGTCATTTCGGGCATCTGCACGCGGCATTCGTCGCCGATCACGCGCTGGAAGTCGCGCACCATCATCGGATAAGGGTGCGGACCCGCGACAGTGCCGATGATGTAGAAGGTGTTCTCGACGTTCGTCACCCAGTCGCGCATGGCTTCGTTCAGCGCATCCTTGAGCGTCTTCGAGCCGGATTCGACAGGAACGACCGTCGCGCCGAGCAGCTTCATGCGATACACGTTCGCGGCCTGCCGGCGCACGTCCTCTGCGCCCATATAGACCACGCACTCCATGCCGAAGCGCGCGGCGATGGTCGCAGTCGCCACGCCGTGCTGGCCCGCGCCAGTCTCGGCGATCACGCGCGGCTTGCCCATCTTGCGGGCGAGCAGCGCCTGGCCGATTACGTTATTCACCTTGTGCGCGCCGGTATGATTCAGATCCTCGCGCTTCAGATAGAGCTGCGCTCCGCCGAGCATGTCGCTCCAGCGCTTCGCGTGATAAATCGGCGACGGACGGCCGACGTAATGCTTGAGCTCGTACTCGTATTCGGCGAGAAACTCGGGATCTTTCTGTGCTGCTTCATACGCGACGCGCAGTTCATCTAGCGCGTGGATGAGCGTTTCGGAGACGAACACGCCTCCATATTGGCCGAAGTGGCCTCTTTCGTCTGGCAAATCGTACATTGCGTCACTCTCTCGGTTACGTGGCCGACAGCGCGGCTCACGTTCCACATCACCCGGCATCCGCTTCGCGCACTGCGCGCACGAATGCCGCCATTCGGGCGGGATCCTTCACGCCCTTGGCGCCCGGCACCTCGATGCCGCTCGAGACATCGACCGCGTACGGGCGCACACGCCGAATGGCGTCACTGACGTTTTGCGCGTTCAACCCACCACTCAAAACGGCCCGATGCCCGAGATCTGTTGGGATAAGTGACCAATCGAATACCTTTCCACCGCCGCCGAAGCCCTCGACGAGAGCGTCGAGAAGAAGGCCGCCTGCGGCTTTGAACTTGAGAGACGATTCTATCAAATGGCTTGTGGACGCATCAGGCCCAATTCGCAGTGCGCGCCAATAGGATAAACCCGCAACTGCTGCAAGTTCCTCGCACTGCTGGGGGGTTTCGTCGCCATGAAACTGCAGCAGCGAAAGCGGCACATTGGACGTGACTTCGCGAATCCATTCCGGCGTCGCATTGACGAAAAGCCCGACGGATGACACGAGCGGCGGCACGTGCCGCGCCAGCTCGACCGCCTGCGCGACGCTCACCGAGCGCGGGCTCGGCGGATAGAACACGAAGCCCACGGCGTCCGCGCCGAGTGCGATGGCGTGCTGCACGTCTTCTACGCGCGAAAGTCCGCATAGCTTGATGCGGGTGCGATGCAAATCTCGTTCGGTCATTTCGGCTCTGCCCACATGGCGCTCCAGGGCATGCTGGCGATATGCGGCGGCGGCACCGCGAAGTGTTCAGGATAGCCGACCTCGGCCAGATACAGGCCGTCCGGCATGAAGGTCGGCGCGGCGGCACGGCGGTCGCGGGCGGCGAGGACATCGGCCATCCACGAAACCGGATGACGGCCGCGTCCGATCGCGACGAGGCACCCCATCAGATTGCGCACCATGTGATGCAGGAACGCGTTGGCGCGAAAGCGAAAGTGAATGAAATCACCCTGCTCGCGCACGTCGATCTGATAGAGGTGCTTCACGGGCGTCTTCGATTGACAATCGGCCGCGCGGAACGACGAAAAATCGTGCTCGCCAATCAGGCAGGCGACCGAATCGCGCATCGCGTCGACGTCCAGCGGCGTGTGTACCCAGCCCGCGCGTTTCGCCAGCATCGGCGAGCGCACCGGATTGACATAGAGAACGTAAAAATACGTGCGCTCGAACGCGGCGAAGCGGGCGTGGAAGTCATCGGGCATCGGCTTTGCCCATTGCACGGCGACGGTATCGGGCAAAAACGCGTTCGTGCCGCGGACCCACGAGAATTCGGTGCGATCGAGTTCGGTGTCGAAATGGACGACCTGGCCGAGACCGTGCACACCCGTATCCGTGCGTCCGGCGACGACGGTAGAAAGCGGCGTCTGCGCGAATTCCGCGAGCGCGCGCTCCAGTTCGTTCTGCACCGTCTTGCCGTGCGGTTGAGACTGCCAGCCGCAAAACGCCGAGCCATCGTACTGAATGCCTAAAGCGATGCGCATCTTCAGGAATGCGGGGCGAGCGTCGAGAGGAGCGTGGCCGCCTGCTGGCGCGTCGCGGGATCGTTCGATTCGATCACTTCCTGCAACAGCGTGCGCGCGCCCGAAAGATCGCCCAACTCGATGTATTCCGCCGCCAATTCGAGCTTGTTGCGCGCGATCGTCGCGAGTTGCGCGGGCGTCAGCGCGGGCAGCGGCTCGGTGGCGCTCGACGCGCGCCCGAGATCGAAGTCCAGGCTGAGCGGCCCGAATCTCGTCGCGCCGAGGCCGGCGACCGAAGCCGCGCCAGCCGTGCCCGCTTCGATCTGCGCGGCCGCGGACTGCCGCTGCGTTTGCGTATGCCGCGCCGCGTCCGTCTGTGCTACCGGCTGCGGAACGAAGGGCACCTGCTCGATCGGCTGCGGGCCAGTCGGGGGCGGCTGCAGCGCTCCGAGGCGTGATTCGGGCGACGGCGCATCGGCGGGCAGCGACGACGTCGCCGGCTCCTGCTCCCTCGCGCCAGGCGGCTTGATCGACAGTTCCATGCGCGGCGGCAGTTCCATTTCGAGCGAGCCAAGCGCGTGAATCGCATCCTGCGGGAACTTCGGCATCGGAAAACGGTGCGCAACCGCCGGCTCTTCATCCGGCGCAATACCCGATTTTTCCGCTTCGCGCGCCGCCTGTTCCTCGATGTCGCGCTGCTCTGCGGCGCGATGCTCGGCCGCTTGCTCTTCGGCCGCACGCGCCTGCAGTTCGCGCAGTTCGGCCTCGCGCGCGATGATCTCGCGGGCCGCAGCCTCGCGCGCCTGATCTTCGCGCTCGGTGACCTGGCGCAACTCGGCCTCGCGCTGCCCGGCCTCGCGGTCGGCCAGATCGCGTGCGAGCGCTTCCCGCGCGGCGGCTTCGCGCGCGTGAATCTCACGCTCTTCGGCTTCCTGTAAGGCGGCCTGGCGCGCCGCGGCTTCGCGCTCCTCGATTTCCCATTTCTCGGCTTCACGACGCGCCGCTTCGCGCGCCGCGCTCTCACGCTCGTGCTGGGCGAGGTGTTCGGGCTGCTCTTGCGTTTCCGCTGCGCCGATCGGCGGCAAGAAATCAGGATGACGGGCCGCCGGCGCTAGCGGCGCGAACGGCTCTTCGCGTACAGGTCGGTTCGCGTGGCCGGGCGCTGCAGCGGACTCGGTGGCCGGCTTCGCCCCGGTCGCCGGCGGAGGTTGATCCTCGGAAGGGGCGGCGGGCGGCTGAGCCGCTTCGGCGTGCTCGACGCTCGTGGCGGCGGCCGCCAGTCCGGACCGGTCAGGCTCGGATGGTTTCCCCGCAGCGCTGGCAGCCGATCCTGCCGTCGATGCCTCGCGCGCTCGGCGCATCGCTTCATTGCGCGCGGCGGCGTCGGCCTGTGCTTCTTCCAGACTTGCAAACGTCCTCGGCGCGCGATCGACGTCCTCGTTACTTGCAGCGGCCTGCCGTTTCTTCCCGCGTCGCATTCTGAATAGCAGGAAAGCACCCACGGCGATCACGATGGCGACGACGAGCGGCGATAGTCCGATGGTCGCCGCGGTCGCGCCGCTGCCGGTGCGGTTGTCGCTGGCCGGCGCGGGCGCCGCCGCAGCGGGTGCGCTTGCGGGCGTGGTGCTTGCCGATGCCGGCTCGGGCGTGGTCGATTCCTGCGCCGCCGTTGCGCTCGCTTGCGGCTCGACGGCCGATGCCGGCGCCGCATCCGACGCTATCGCGCCCGCGCTCTCCGACACTGGCGCCGGGGCTTCTGCAGGCTGATTCTGCTGCGCTTCCGGCGCCGACGCGACGCTCGAAGCCACCGCACCGCTCAGATCGGCAGGCACGTTCAGTACCGCTCCGAGCTTCAGCTTGTTGATATCGTGATTTGAGAACGCGTTCGGATTGGCGTCGAACAGCGCACGCGCCGCCTTCGCGCGAACGTCACGATCCTTCGATCCGGTGAGTTGGCCAGCAACGTCGCTAAGCGATTGTCCGGGCTTGACCTCGTATGTCTGCCCCGTTGCGGCGGGAGCGGCGGCGTCGCTTGCCTGAGCGAGCGCATCGCCAGGATTCGCCCAAAACATCGCGCATACCGCGAAAGTTGCCGCGGCGCACGCCGCACGCGATGACAAAAGGAGAGACCGGCGTGGTCGTTGGATCATTGAGGCTCCGGGTACGGCAAAAATTGAAACATACGGCGCAAAACCAACGAAAAACCGGCTTTGCAATAAAAACTGCGCAAAAACAAAAAGCGCCGCGAGAACGCGACGCTTTTGGGTTTGGCACGCGCTTCCAGGCGCGTAGTTTACTTTACTTGTCGAGCAGAATGCGCAGCATGCGGCGCAGCGGTTCGGCCGCGCCCCACAACAGTTGATCGCCGACAGTAAATGCCGACAGATACTCGCCGCCCATCGCCAGCTTGCGCAGACGGCCGACGGGCACCGTCAGCGTGCCCGTGACGACCGCGGGCGACAGATCGCGAACCGATGCTTCGCGCTCGTTCGGCACCACCTTCACCCAGTCGTTCGCCGAAGCAAGGATGCCGTGCACTTCGTCCAGCGGCACGTCCTTCGTGAGCTTGATGGTGAGCGCCTGCGAGTGGCAGCGCATCGCGCCGATCCGCACACAAAGGCCATCGACTGGGATCGAGCCCGGCGTGCCCATTGCCGGCTTGCCGAGAATCTTGTTGGTTTCGGCGCCGCCCTTCCACTCTTCCTTCGACATGCCGTTGCCGAGATCCTTGTCGATCCACGGAATCAGCGAGCCCGCGAGCGGCACGCCGAAGTTGTCGACGGGCATGCGCTCGCCGTTCATCGCGGCGAGCACGCGGCGGTCGATGTCGAGAATCGCGGATGAAGGATCGGCCAGATCTTCCTTCGCGGAACCGTAGAGCACGCCCATCTGCTGGAGCAGCTCGCGCATGTTCTGCGCGCCCGCGCCCGAGGCGGCCTGGTATGTCATTGCGGTCGTCCACTCGACGAGGTTCTCGCGGAACAGGCCGCCGAGCGCCATCAGCATCAGGCTGACCGTGCAATTGCCGCCGATGAAGTCACGGCCGCGCTTCACGAGCGAATCCTTGATGACGTTCAGGTTGACCGGATCGAGGATGATGACCGCGTCGTCCTTCATGCGCAGCGCCGAGGCCGCGTCGATCCAGTAGCCTTTCCAGCCCGCCGCGCGCAGCTTCGGATACACCTCGTTGGTGTAGTCGCCGCCCTGGCACGTGATGATGGCGTCGCACTTTTTCAGATCGTCGATGCTCGTCGCGTCCTTGAGCTTCGTCTCGTTTTTGGCGAACGACGGCGCGTTGCCGCCCGCATTGCTGGTGCTGAAGAACACCGGTTCGATCAGGTCGAAATCGCCTTCCTGCTGCATGCGTTGCATCAGGACGCTGCCGACCATACCGCGCCAACCAACGAGACCTACGTTCATGACTAACCTTTGACTGTGGACGCTTCCCCGCATCTTTACCCGGCGTGGCCGCGCGGGGAAGACGCTCGGACACGAGGGACGATCAGCGAATCGTGATCGATTTGATGGAGATTTTCGTAATGCGCGTTTTAGCCGTGGCGTTGATAGCCACGATGCGCGTGCCGATGGCGAGTTCCGTCGCGACGACAGATGAGCCGCGTCCGATGGAATCCAGAGAGAATTGAGTGTTCTTCGCCATGACCAAAGAATATACACGATAACCCGATGTTTTCGTCACGCGCTTGCGGTGCGGCTCTTAAAATCGTACGGATCGTGCTTGAACATCGGTAAAAAGAGACGATCGGCCGCTCTTTTGCCTGCAACCGCCGATCGTCTTTCCGGCGATTACAGCGCCTTCAGCACTGCATCGCCCATTTCCTTCGTGCCGACGATCCGGCCGTCCGCCGTCGCGATATCGCCGGTGCGATAGCCCTGCTCCAGCACCTTCTTCACCGCGCTTTCGATGCGGTCCGCCTGCTCGGTCTTGCCGAGCGAGTAGCGCAGCATCATCGCGGCGGACAGAATGGTCGCGAGCGGGTTGGCCACGCCCTTGCCCGCAATATCCGGCGCGGAGCCGTGCGACGGCTCGTACAGGCCCTTGTTGTCCTTGTCGAGCGACGCCGACGGCAACATGCCGATGGAACCCGTGAGCATCGCGGCTTCGTCGGACAGGATGTCGCCGAACATGTTGCCGGTCACGACGACATCGAACGCCTTCGGCGCTTTCACGAGCTGCATCGCGGCGTTGTCGACGTACATGTGCGACAGCTCGACGTCCGGATACTCCCTGGCGACGTCGATCATCGTGTCGCGCCACAATTGCGACGTTTCCAGCACGTTGGCCTTGTCGACGCTCGTCAGCTTCTTCTGGCGCTTCTGCGCCGCCTGAAACGCGACGTGCGCGATGCGGCGCACTTCGGGCTCGGAATAGCGCATCGTGTCGAAGCCTTCCTTTGCGCCGGCAAACGGGCCGTCCGGCGCTTCGCGCAAGCCGCGCGGCGCGCCGAAATAGATATCGCCATTGAGCTCGCGCACGATCAGGATGTCGAGGCCGGACACGATTTCGGCTTTGAGCGACGACGCGCCCGTCAGTTGCGCATAGCAGATCGCCGGACGGAAGTTCGCGAAGAGTTGCAGATGCTTGCGCAGGCCGAGGATCGCCTGCTCGGGACGTAGCGCGCGCTCCAGCTTGTCGTATTTCCAGTCGCCGACCGCGCCGAACAGGATCGCGTCGGCTTCCTTCGCGAGCGCCAGCGTCGAGTCGGGCAGCGGATGGCCCTTCGCCTCATAACCTGCGCCGCCGACCGGCGCTTCTTCCAGCTCGAACTTCTCGCCGAGCGCGTTCAGCACCTTGACTGCTTCGGCGGTGATTTCCGGACCGATCCCGTCGCCGGGCAATACTGCAATCTTCATCGTCTCTTCCTTCCGTGATCGTTATTCGATTTATCCGACGAGCCGGTTATTCAGCCACGGCTGCTTCGCCAGGCGTTCCGCCTCGTATTGGCGAATCTTGTCGGCATGACGCAGCGTGAGGCCGATATCGTCGAAGCCGTTCAGCAGGCAGTACTTGCGAAAGCCCGGCACGTCGAATGCGTACTCGGTGCCGTCGCCCGTGCGCACGACTTGCGCTTCGAGATCGATCGTCAACTGGAAACCGACGAACGCGTACGTTTCGTTGAACAGCTTGTCGACTTGCTGCTCCGTCAACACGACCGGCAGCAGGCCGTTCTTGAAGCAGTTGTTGTAGAAGATGTCCGCGAAGCTCGGCGCGATGATCGCGCGAAAGCCGTATTGATCCAGCGCCCACGGCGCGTGCTCACGCGAGCTCCCGCAGCCGAAGTTCTTGCGCGTGAGCAGAATCGATGCGCCCTGATAACGCGGCTGATTCAGCACGAAGTCCGGATTGAGCGGACGCTTGCTGTTGTCCTGGCCGGGCTCGCCGACATCGAGATAACGCCATTCGTCGAACGCGTTCGGGCCGAAACCGGTCCGCTTGATCGACTTCAGGAACTGCTTCGGGATGATCGCGTCCGTGTCCACGTTCTCGCGATCGAGCGGCGCAACGAGGCCGCTATGCACAATGAATTTTTCCATGATCTTTCTCTGTATCCCGTTTGATCACGCAAGCTTGCGCACGTCGACGAAGTGGCCTTCGATCGCGGCGGCGGCGGCCATCGCGGGGCTCACGAGGTGCGTGCGACCGCCCGCGCCCTGACGGCCCTCGAAGTTGCGGTTCGACGTCGATGCGCAGCGCTCGCCCGCCTCCAGCCTGTCGGCGTTCATTGCGAGACACATCGAGCAGCCCGGCTCGCGCCATTCGAAGCCGGCGTTCGTGAAAATCTTGTCCAGGCCTTCGCGCTCGGCCTGCGCCTTCACGAGACCCGAGCCCGGCACCACCATCGCGAGACGAATGTTCGACGCGACGCGCTTGCCCAGCGACTTCACGACATAAGCGGCCGCGCGCAGGTCTTCGATACGGGCGTTCGTGCACGAGCCGATGAAAATCTTGTCCGGCTTGATCGATTCGATCGGCGTGTTCGGCTGCAACGCCATATAGGTCAGCGCCCGCTCCATCGCGTCGCGCTTGACCGGGTCCTTTTCCTTCTCGGGATCGGGCACACGGCCGTCGATAGACGTGACCATTTCGGGCGACGTGCCCCACGTCACTTGCGGCACGATCTCGGCCGCGTTCAATTCGACGACGCGATCGAACTGCGCGTCCGGATCCGACTTGAACTGGCGCCAGTATTCGACCGCCTGATTCCATTCCACGCCCTGCGGCGAGTACGGACGGTCCTTCAGGTAATTGATGGTCGTATCGTCGACCGCGACCATGCCGGCGCGCGCGCCCGCTTCGATCGCCATGTTGCAGACGGTCATGCGGCCTTCCATCGACAAGGCGCGGATGGTCGAGCCGCCGAACTCGATCGCGTAACCCGTGCCGCCCGCCGTGCCGATCTTGCCGATGATCGCGAGCACGATGTCCTTCGCCGTGCAGCCGCGCGGCAACGTGCCTTCGACCTTCACGAGCATGTTCTTGCTCTTCTTCTGCAAGAGCGTTTGCGTGGCGAGCACGTGTTCCACTTCCGACGTGCCGATGCCGTGCGCGAGCGCGCCGAACGCGCCGTGCGTGGACGTGTGCGAGTCGCCGCAGACGATGGTCATGCCGGGCAGCGTCGCGCCCTGCTCCGGCCCGATGATGTGCACGATCCCCTGGCGCAGATCGTTCATCTTGAACTGCGTGATGCCGAAGCTATCGCAGTTCGCGTCGAGCGTATCGACTTGGAGCTTCGAAACGGGATCGGCGATGCCGTGCGAGCGGTCGGTGGTCGGGACGTTGTGATCGGACACTGCCAGATTCGCGCTGATTCGCCACACCGGGCGCTCGGCCAGCTTCAGGCCCTCGAAGGCCTGCGGGCTCGTCACTTCATGCAGCAGGTGACGGTCGATGTAGAGGATCGAGGTGCCGTCCTCTTCCGTGTGGATCACATGCGTGTTCCACAGTTTGTCGTAGAGAGTCTGTGCCATGGTGAGCGCTTTCGTATGTGACTGCGGGGAAAGTTTTGCTGGCGGCAGGGCCGGCAGCTTGTCCGGCGATTATGCCACTTCCTGGTACGCCGCGGGTACTACGCTACCCGGAAAAACTTATTAAAAACATAGGGTTATTGTGGTGGTACCAGTACCCGGATGGGAACTACCCGGCTACGCCGTTCGGTCGGCTGTCCAGCGCGGCATCGTGCCGTACGCACAGTATGCGCTTGGCTACGCGACGGTCTGGGTACTTGCGTCGTGGTTTCGCCTCGGAAATGCACGACCATTTGCGGACGGTCATCGTGGCGCCGATGACTTCGAAAGGCACGTCGTCTCGTCGGGAAAGAAAGCCGTCGCAGACAAGGCGCATCGAACGCGCCTCTTACATTGCGAGACTAAGATCAACCGCTCAAAAGCAGAAAGCCCCGGCAGTCACCCGCCGGGGCCTTCACATCAATCTCAAATCCGATTCGGCTTACCGCTTCGCCAACGGCTTCACTTCACGCGGCGTCTGACCGATGAACAACTGACGCGGACGGCCAATCTTCTGCTCCGGATCCGCGATCATTTCGTTCCACTGCGCGATCCAGCCGACCGTACGCGCCATCGCGAAGATGCACGTGAACATCGACGTCGGGATCCCCAGCGCGCGCTGCACGATGCCCGAGTAGAAGTCGACGTTCGGGTACAGCTTGCGCGACACGAAGTATTCATCTTCCAGTGCGATCTTTTCCAGTTCCATCGCGAGCTTGAAGAGCGGATCGTCGTGCAGGCCGAGTTCGTTCAGCACTTCGTGGCACGTTTCGCGCATCAGCTTCGCACGCGGGTCGTAGTTCTTGTACACGCGGTGACCGAAGCCCATCAGCTTCACGCCCGAATTCTTGTCCTTCACCTGCTTGATGAACTCGGGGATGTGGTCGACCGAGCCGATCTCTTCGAGCATGTTCAGTGCGGCTTCGTTCGCGCCGCCATGCGCCGGGCCCCACAGACACGCGATACCGGCCGCGATGCACGCGAACGGGTTGGCGCCCGACGAACCCGCGAGACGCACCGTCGAGGTCGACGCGTTCTGCTCGTGGTCCGCGTGCAGGATCAGGATGCGGTCGAGCGCGCGCACGAGCACGTCGTTGACCTTGTACTCTTCGCACGGGTTCGAGAACATCATGTGCATGAAGTTCGCGCTGTACGACAGTTCGTTCTTCGGATAGACAAACGGCTGGCCGATGCTGAACTTGTATGCCATCGCAACGAGCGTCGGCAGCTTCGCGATCATGCGAATGGCCGACACTTCACGGTGGCGCGGATCGTTGATGTTCAGCGAGTCGTGATAGAACGCCGAAAGCGCGCCCACCGCCGCCGTCAATACCGCCATCGGGTGCGCGTCGCGACGGAAGCCGCGGAAGAAGAAGTGCATCTGCTCGTGCACCATCGTGTGACGCGTGACCGTGTCCACGAATTCCTTGTTCTGCGCCACGTTCGGCAGTTCGCCCTTCAGCAGCAGATAGCAGGTCTCGAGAAAGTCGGCATTCACGGCCAGCTGCTCGATCGGGTAGCCGCGGTACAGCAGCTCGCCCTTGTCGCCGTCGATGTACGTGATCGCGGAATTGCACGCCGCCGTCGACATGAAGCCCGGGTCATACGTGAACTTGCCGGTCTGACCGTACAGCTTGCGGATGTCGATCACGTCCGGGCCCATCGTGCCCTTGTAGATCGGCATTTCGACGCTCGGCGAGTTGTCGCTGAACGATAGCGTGGCTTTAACATCTGACGGGGTCATAGCACATCCTCAATCGAAGTATGGATACAGGTTTTCGATAATTTGCACGACGGAAGCTGCGCGGCAAAACTGTTCGATCGGCCTGTGTGCACTGCAACAGGCCTATTTTGCAAAACTCCGCGAATTCCTGCTGAAATCACACGGTGCGCAGCATGTCCAGCAGGCGGATTACGTCCGGCGTCGCGAGGTCGCCTTCAGGCTCCGTGCGCGCCAGCAGCAAGTCCATCAGTTCGTTGTCGCTCAGCTCCAGCAGGCGGGTCAATGCGGCCACGTCGGCGTCACTGAGGTCATGCTCATATCGGCTGAAGAAGCGATCGAAGATCAGATCGTTTTCCAGCAGGCCGCGCCGTGCGCGCCAGCGAAGGCGCGCCCGGCGAAGGGGATCGGACTGATGCGAGTTGTCTTGATTGTCGACCATCACATAGCCCATCTCAGACAGCGCGGCGCACCATCAATTCCTTGATCTTGCCGATCGCCTTGGTCGGATTGAGCCCCTTGGGGCACACGT
>NZ_JALQDI010000038.1:0-4039 GCF_023631305.1 Caballeronia sp. INML3B | reverse complement strand
ACCTTTCCTGCCAGCGGCAAGCGGTACTTCGCGAGTTGGCCGAGTCCGATGTTCCGGTATTCGGGCCTTGGTTTTTTTACGGCTTCAGCCATGCTAGACCCCAACTTGTTAAAACACTAATCCGCGATTTTAGCGCCTTTTTATTTCGCGCTGCAGCGAAAAGCGGTCCAAGAGACTGTTGCTCCGTGCGCGAAAATGGCCGTGTTGACGCACCTTTTCCGCGAGCACTCAGCCTGTGCTCGCGGCCCCGTTCTTCATTCGATCAACTCAGGTCGTTCTGATAGTAATAACCAGTCGTGACGTACCATCCGCGCCGCACTTCGACGGGGCGATCGCCATAGGTATAAGACACGCGCTCCACCGATAACAGCGGAAATCCCTGCGTCACATCGAGAAACTGCGCGACGGTCTCGTCGGCGGCAACGGCGCGGATCTTTTCCGTCGCACGGATCATGCGAGTGCCGAACTCCGTCTCGAACATTGCGTAGAGCGGGCCTTTGTACTCGGCGAGGCGCTCGGCCGTGAGTCCACGAAACACCGCGCCTGGCAGCCAGATCTCGTCGAATACGGTCGTGACGCCATCGAACTGCAACAGACGCTTGATAAGAACGACGGGATCGGCGGGCTTCAGATCCAGTTGACGCGCGATCTCGGCGGGAGCGCGCAGCCGTCTGCATTCGAGCAGGCGGCTGACGTGAGGATGAACGTCGCCGTCGTCGGGCAGGAGGCGCAGGAAGCGGAACTGCACGCGATCTTCGTTGTGCGTCGCAACGAACGTGCCTTTACCCTGACGGCGAACGAGGAGGTTGTCGGCGGCGAGTTCGTCGATCGCTTTGCGGACCGTGCCCTGACTCACCTTGTAGCGCGCGGCCAACTCGACTTCGCTCGGGATGATTTCGCCAGGCTTCCATTCGCCGGACTCGAGCCCCTGCGTGATGAGCGCCTTGATTTGCTGATACAGCGGGCTGAACGTCGGCGACGGCGTGCTCGCGGCAGCCTCAGCCGCCGGTGCAGTGCCATTGGGGGTCGTCGTGCTCGCCGGGTTGGAATTCATGCCGCGCATTTCAACACAAGGGCCGCCGTGCGTCCAGACTTTTCCCGCCGATTCCTATGTCTTATATAAGACATAAGATAGTGTTGACTTTACCTCGGACCGCTCCTACACTCTTTCTCGAGCAAGGGTTTGCGGGTCGTTGCCAGCGCGCAGGAACCGCCGGTCAGCGTGTTTTCACAGCGGCTTTCTCGCCGAGAGCACGCGGAGTCGCGGCATCCACGCATTGCGCAGCTTACCGCCAGGCACGCCCTTTCGCTTTCGCCTCACGCCGATCGGCCACTCGATTCGCGCGCCGCTGCCTGCCCCACGCCTCGCAACGTCAAGCGCCGTCTCGAATGGGCGCGTTGCCGTCAGACCCAAGCGAAATCATCGCGTCCTTCCAGACCGTTCCGCACGCCTCTCGCTCGAAGAGAAGGATTCATGGCATGACGGTCGCGCCGCTCGAGCATTCATGCGACGCGAATCCACGAATGAACGCGCGCAACGCCACGTGGCAACCGCGTTCGGCGGTTTCGCGCACGGCATGGCCGGCATGTCTTCATCAACGCTTTGCGTAACGCGCATAAAATGGCGCTTTTTCCCTAGCGTTCCACGCACTGTCCAGGAGAGTTCTCAATGGCTAAGTCCGCAAAGCGCGTTGCCGTAACCGGCGCCGCAGGTCAAATCGGCTACTCGCTGCTGTTCCGTATCGCCAACGGCGATCTGCTCGGCAAAGACCAGCCCGTGATTCTTCAGTTGCTCGATCTGCCGCAAGCGCAAGCCGCTGTGAAGGGCGTCGTGATGGAACTGGAAGATTGCGCATTCCCGCTGCTCGCGGGCGTGGTCGTCACGGACGATCCCAAGGTCGCGTTCAAGGACGCCGATGTCGCGCTGCTGGTCGGTGCGCGTCCGCGTTCGAAGGGCATGGAGCGCAAGGATCTGCTGTCGGCGAACGCCGAGATTTTCACGGTTCAGGGCAAGGCGCTGAATGATGTCGCGAGCCGCGACGTGAAGGTGCTGGTCGTCGGCAACCCGGCGAACACGAACGCGTACATCGCGATGAAGTCGGCGCCGGATATGCCGAAGAAGAACTTCACCGCCATGCTGCGCCTGGATCACAACCGCGCGCTGTCGCAGCTGGCGGCCAAGTCGGGCAAGCCGGTCGCTTCGATCGAGAAGCTCGCGGTGTGGGGCAACCACTCGCCGACGATGTACCCGGACTTCCGCTTCGCGACCGCCGAAGGCGAGAACCTCACGAAGCTCATCAACGACGACGAATGGAACCGCAACACGTTCATCCCGACCGTCGGCAAGCGCGGCGCGGCGATCATCGAAGCGCGCGGCCTGTCGTCGGCGGCATCGGCGGCTAACGCGGCGATCGATCACGTGCGTGACTGGGTGCTCGGCACGAACGGCAAGTGGGTCACGATGGGCATTCCGTCGGACGGCTCGTACGGCATTCCGGAAGACATCATCTACGGCGTGCCCGTCACGTGCGAAAACGGCGAGTACAAGCGCGTCGAAGGCCTGGAAATCGACGCGTTCTCGCGCGAAAAGATGGACGGCACGCTGAACGAACTGCTCGAAGAGCGTGACGGCGTCGCGCACCTGCTCGGCAAGTAAGCACGTGTTGAAAGGGAAGCTCGCAAGGGCTTCCCGTCAGCGCGGACGCCTCGTCGCGTTCGCGCCTGATCCGATCGCGCTTGAAAGATGTTCGAGCGCGATCGGATCAGATGCATGAGCAGATCGAATTCACATCCCTCCAATCGGACCCGATGCCGACGATGCGCGATCTCACTCCCGCCGAAGTGCTGTTTGACGGCGAACCGCAGCCTGCCGTGCTTCCGCCCTGCGATCACTACGCCGGCAGCGAGAAGCTGATGAAGAAATCATTGGCGTTGCAGGCGCAACTGGGCCCGGTGTTCGACATCACGCTCGATTGCGAGGACGGCGCGCAAGTCGGTCACGAAGCCGAACACGCCGAGCTGGTCGCATCGTTGGTCGGCGGCGAGGAAGACCGTTTCGGGCGCGTCGGCGTGCGCATCCACGACTTCCATCATCGTGCGTGGCGCGACGACGTGCGCATCGTCCTGCGCCACGCGAAGCACGCGCCCGCGTTCGTCATGCTGCCGAAGATCCGCAGCGCCGTCGATGCCGCCGAGATGGTCGCTTTCATCGAAGCATCGCGCTGCGAGTTCGGCATTCCGAAGCCGATTCCCTGTCATCTGCTCATCGAGACGCATGGCGCGCTCGCGCAAGCGTTCGAACTCGCCGCGCTGCCGGGCGTCGAATCGCTGAGCTTCGGCCTGATGGATTTCGTGTCCGCGCACAACGGCGCGATCCCCGATACCGCGATGCGCTCCCCGGGTCAGTTCGATCATCCGCTCGTGCGGCGCGCGAAGCTGGAGATCGCCGCCGCATGTCACGCGCACGGCAAGGTGCCATCGCACAATGTGTCGACGGAAGTGCGCGACATGAGCGTCGTCGCGAACGATGCCGCGCGCGCCCGCAACGAGTTCGGCTACACGCGCATGTGGAGCATCCATCCGGACCAGATCAGGCCGATCGTCGAGGCGTTTTCGCCGCGCGCCGAAGAAATTGCGCTCGCGGCCGAGATCCTGCTCGGCGCGCAACGCGCGCAGTGGGGCCCGACGCGTCACGGCGACACGCTGCATGACCGCGCGAGCTATCGTTATTACTGGGCGGTGCTGCGTCGCGCGCATGCGACCGGCCAGACCATACCGGAACAATGCGCGCCGCTCTTCGCCGCGCCGGGTACAGGGGCATGAGCGCGAATTCAGCGTCGCACAGGCGTGCATGCCAGGCGCGAGCGTCAAGCACCACAAGTAACGCCGCGTAGCGAGCGTACGAAAGGAGACCGGAGAGCATGACTGATACCGCATCGACCGAAGCACCCGCAACCGCTGGTTTCAAGCCGAAGAAATCCGTCGCGCTGTCCGGCGTGACGGCGGGCAATACCGCGCTGTGCACGGTCGGCAAGACCGG
>NZ_JALQDI010000037.1:0-240 GCF_023631305.1 Caballeronia sp. INML3B | reverse complement strand
GCTTTCGGCCGTGCGCAGATTGCGCGCCAGCTCGTTGATGCGATAGCCGCTCGTCGCGACCGCTTCGAGCACTTTTTCGCGCGTCGTCTCGCGAACGTTCGTGTGTCCGTTGAGCACGCGCGATACGGTCGCGACCGACACGCCCGCGCGTTCAGCGACGTCGGCAATCGATACTTCTTCGCGTGGTCGAACCGTATCTGACATCGCTTTGCCGCGCGTCGCGATCGAGATGTAATGGAT